>PXDN01000313.1 GCA_003566375.1 Opitutia bacterium | reverse complement strand
GCTGCCCCGGCCATTCGGTTGGGCCGACCAAACAGTCTCCAATTAGATCTGCGTAAGTAGGTTGATGGTGAAAATAAAATCAAGAACGCCGAAAATACCCTTCCAGCCCGCCAAAAACAAGACCCGCGATCAGCTCCGCGTGTAATGGCGTCATCCATTTTCCAGTCCATGCCGCCATGGCCTTGCGGGTGGTTTTGAGTTTCTCAACAGCGGCGTCCGTGGAATGAATTCCATTGGCCGCCTGAATGACATCCGCGCCGATTTCCACCGCATGCGTTTGAAATTTGGCCGCTTGAAGCATGGCTGCTGAAACGGAGGGATCGGGAGTCCCCTTCGTCAGATGTTCTTTCAGTCGGGAAACCGTGGAGACCATGTGATCCCGGCCTTCGGCGACTTCCCGTTCAATACCGTTCCATCGATCCAGGTTTTGACGCCATGTATCCACCAAGTCATGGATGTATCCATCGGGGGCTGGCACGGGATCTTTAAGGCGGTTGAATTGGATACCGTTTTCACGGTGCCTGAAAAACGGAAACGGTCTACCCAAATCCTCCAACAGGGCCGCGGGCACGGAACCAAGGCAGTCCTCAAGGGAACTGGACTCGATTTGATGAAAGTCCAAGTCAGGTCGAGCCCAAGCCAGCGCCGCCATTCGAATGCTGGGATACTGGACCTCCCACGGGTGAACCCGCACGCCCCAGCTTGTGACACAGGCGCCGGTCATGCCCTCCCGGCGGACCGTCCGGGACACGCCCACGACATTAGGCGCGTGCACGTCGTGGCATCCAACGAAAAAGGAATCCCCGAAAGCGCGCGTTGAACCGCACAGGACGACATTCCAGCCGCGGTTTTTGAGAAAGGTGGCGCTGTGGAACGGATTGATGTCACCCTTTTGGGAAAGCAATTCCGGAAATTTGCCATGGATTGAGGGCGCGATCTCCCGCTTGGAAAGCATTCCCCGGCCCCAGACCTGGGTTTGTTCAGGGGACGCAATGCCATCCCAATAATTCCAATCCCAAATCTCAAAATGGCGGGGCATGGCTTCGATTTGCTCCGGATTGGCCAGCATCATGTCACCCCATGCGGCGGGAATGATGTTTTTTGGCATCAAGACCGTGGCGAGATCGCTGAGATGGTTCGCGTAGTGCTGGCTGATTCCAACTTTTTCGGCTTGGGCGCGGCAAGCGGGACAGGTTGCGAAACGATACGCCTCGTCTCCACCCAAGTGGAACCGTTTGACGTCACCATCAAATAATTCGATGTATTCGGAAATCCACTTTTTCAGAAAAGCCCTGACTTCGAGGCGTGAAGTGCAGTAGCAGTCCGGCCACCCCGGATCTTCCCGCCAAGAATGAAAACGCGGGTGCTTGAGGACATATTCGGCATGGCCGATGGTTTGCAGCAGGGGAATGTTTTCAAGGCCGAGCGACCGGGAACGCTCCAACACCCTGCGAAAAGTTTGTTTTGTAAACGCTTCCTTCGAAACGCATTCAGGGCAGGTATCCCAAAGTATCTTGTCCTCCAACTCCCACAGGATGGCGGTGTAGCCCATGCCACTCAAACGTTGCAGCCATTCACAAAGATAATCTTCCCTCAGCGAGGTGAAGTTCATGTCAATGTGAAAGACAAGCATGGGAGAAGGAGGACCTTGGATACCGGAAAACGGTTTCAGGATTTGGCTCGGCGGCGGAGATACACCATAACCAAACCGACGCTGCCCAAAATAACGCCCCAGGTGCCGGGCTCGGGAATGGCGGCCACGCTGTCAAAGTAAACATCCTGGCGGCTTTCGATGTTGGGCGCGTTTTCAAAACGCAACCGTATGTTCGAAACATCCAGAAGGACATCCATCAAGGCGCCGCCACCGTCAACGAGCTGCAAATCGGAAAACTGGAAAACATAATTTTGGTAGGTGTCATTTTCGATTGTGGGAGCAAATAAGTTGGGTGTTTGCCAAATGGCATTGTTGGCTCCTTGGATCGCGACTTTAAAAACCGTCGGATTTGGCGGGGCTTCGAACGTGGCTCGGGTTTCGATGAAGGCCACCACGGAAAGGGCGCTATACCCGCTCAGGTCGAGGTTGTTGAGGTTAATGCGGCGCGCGTTGGCGTTGGTGTTGTTTACCCCGCGCCAATCCAGGGCGAAACGCGCGGCGTTCGAACCGCCGACCCCCTCGCCGATGTGCAAGACCGGCGCTCCGGCCGTGGCCGCGGTGCCAAATGAATTCCAATTGGACTGGAGAGCGCCGGTGGATTCGTAACTGTCAAAGTTTTCAATGACCAGCGACGCGCTGACCAGGGAAACGGAGGTGATAAACAAGCAGGATGATAGGATTGGTATGTTCATAATTTCATTGGGTGAAGCAATAAGTCGTTTATTACTTCACTAAATGGAATAAGTTCTGAGGAAGTTCCCGTCAAGAGGTTTTCCGCAAATGATTCACCGGATGAATTATTCTGGCAGGACGGGAATCCCCCCGGCGCGTTACTGGCCTTTCATGTGTGCCAACAGTCTTTTTTCCAAAGAGCGGTGCATGGCGTAAAGGGCGGCTCCAATGTTAACTCCGGCGGGGCCGATGGAAGACAACCGCACCGTGAAATGACGCTGGGAGACTGGCAAAAGGTGTTCGCGCAACCTCTGCTCAAAAGCGGGAAAAGCATCCGCGTCGAGCAAACCGGGGTCGGCCGCCACAATGAGTTTTCCGACATCCATCAAATTGACCACACTGGCCAGATGCCGTGTGCAATACTCCCGGAATGGCACGGAGAGGGCGTCATTTTTACCAACACGACCGCTTTCTTTCACCAAATCAGGGAAGATTTCATGATCCAATTCTCCGGCGGCATGATTGAAACCCCGATAAAACCGGTTTCCTATTACGAAAGCGATTCCCAGCGAGTAATCGGTCAACCGGCTTCCTTTTCCGAGTGGAGAACGAGCGGAGAAATAGGCAAAATTTTCCCACTGGCGACCCTCGGCGCAAATGCTGTCATGGTAAGCCCCGTAGATCACGTTACGATCCACCCAAATCGGATAAGGAAACGATGGTTGAAGTTGGTCACGGAGAGGAAAGCCTTGCAGATTAAAACTTTGAGAAAATACGACCTCCCCGCTGCGGTGATTCACAATTCCGGGAATGCTGACCCCGAGCCCGCCATGCGGATTGTCTCCCAAGCCCGCTTTGCGCCTGAGGTCATCCACCTCTTCAGGTATTTTGGCCAGCACCGTCTTGATACGGAGTCGGCCCGCGGAACGTTTCGTGGCCAGGATTTCGCCACGCCCGTTGACCAGAGTGAACACATTTCCCCGGGGATCAATTTCCAGTCCACAACCCCATGCCGCATCACGACAAATGCGCAACGCGTGTTCGGGCGGCCCGATTCGATTCAGGGAGAGGACTTCGCCTTCCTCCACCAAACCAGCATCCCGCAATTCCGAGGTGATGTTGGACAACGTCGAGGCCCGCAAGTGAAGAAGCCCGGCCAAACGCCTCTGGGAATAGCAGGTGTCTTTGAGCAAGCGGTGCAACACCGAAAGGCGGTTTTTTTGAGCCACCGTCAATTCACGTGAAGCATTGCTGATTTCAGGGAAATCCATGTGCAAGCCGTGTGTTAGCGAATCCGCCACCATGCTGTTAGAAACTCCCATTTCCACGTCAAGTAAAGCATAAAGGCAATTCCACCGGGGCGGTTACGAAAATAAAAACACCAGCCACTGGACACCCTGTGCCATCCGCCACCGGGCACGACCGACCGGGATGGCCAAGGCCACCCCATCTTCGTACTTGCGCCGGGCCATGTAATTTCATCACATGAATCAAATTGGTCACTTGGCCGTGGAACCATTCGCATCACCCACGCATCTGAAAGTCATGAAATTGTTTTTTCACACTGTTTTCGCCGCTCTGGTTTTATTTTCGCCGGCAACTTTCGGAACTCCTTCCGCGGAGAAAAAAGAAACCGCCGGGTTGCATGAAGAAGCCGACAAAGACCGGGCCATGTGGGTCTGGCGCGCGCGCGACCATTTGCAAAACCCCGCCGCCTTGGCCGAATTATTGGATTTCTCGACCGCCGAAGGCATCACCGACCTGTTCATGCAGATTGTAACCGAACGAAATTCGGATGGTTCTTACCGTTTGTTATGGCCGGAAACGTTGGGCGGTTTCATTAGCGAGGCCGGTGGTCGGGGCATCCGGGTGCACGCGCTCGACGGCGCTCCGAATTTCGCATTGGAAGATCGCCACCAAAATGTGCTCGGGCGCGTCCGGGCGGTGCTCGATTACAACGAAAGCGTCGATCCTTCCAACCGCTTCGCGGCCATTCGCATGGATGTCGAGCCGTACACATTGGACGAATGGCGGGTGGGCGGTGAATCCAGGCAGGCCGTGATGGGCCAGTTTTTATCGATGAACCGGAAAATTATAGACTTGATGCGGTCGAGGGCTCCGGGCTTGCCCTATGGCGTGGATATTCCTTTTTGGTTCGACGGATTGGACCTGTCGGGAAATCCACGGTTTGAGATCGAATTCGAGGGCAAACGGGCCAACCTGGCGGTCCACCTGATTCGCATGGTCGATAATATTGGCATCATGGCCTATCGCAACCGCGCCACCGGACCGAACAGCGTTTTTGCTCTTTCCCGGGGAGAACTCGCGGCTGCCGATTGCGAAGGCGCCACGGGAGTGTTCATCGGTGTTGAAACTAAATTGCCGGACGGTGGCGGCGTTCCGGAAACGGTAACTTTTGGCCACTTGACGCGGGCTGATCTGGATAACGCACTGCAAGAAGTTGAGGCGGCCGCCTCCACCCATCCCTCCTTTCGCGGAATGGCGATTCATCATTACGGCACCTTCCGGGATCTCACGGAAAAAAGCCGCTAATCCGTTTCAGAATGGAATGGCAGACCATGGAGGTCCGGCAAATGAATCCAGATTTTAGCGCGTTTCGGTGATGATAAAATTGAATACAGCCCTGTTTTTCGCGGCTTTCGCTTGCGCCGCACCCGGCTTTGCCCAAGCACTGCGTTTCGACGATTTTTCCAATTATACCCACACGGCGGCGATGGCGGGAAACTGGGAACGGTTCGGACTCGCGGTGGGAGAGATTGAGCTGGGCGAGGAGTACGGCGCGGGCGGGGGCAATGTGTTATTGGGCCCGCTCCGCTGGGAAGCCGGGAACAACGCGAACTTTCGCCGAATCAATCTCCCCGTGTCCAACTGGACTCCGTTTCATCAGGTCGAGGTGGTGGTTCGGCTCGAAACGGCGCACGGACTCCGTGCCCCCTCCAACCCGACGATTCTGCGTTTGGTGCTTGAGGATCACGCCGGCGGGTTTTGGCAGACCACAGCGCCCCAAGCCAAAGTTCCCAGCATTGGCGATTACTCAAAGCTAACGTTTCATTTAACCGAATCCGAGATGGGGCCGCAAGGCGCGTTTTCTTTGGCGAACTTGAAAACAATGCGTCTCCGTTTTGAAAATACACCCGAGGCGGGTGCCGGGCAGTTGGCGTACATCGACTCGATCCATTTGGTCGCCAACCTCGTCGAGGTGCCCGGGGTTCGGATTTACGAAGCCGTGGAATTGGTTTTTGAGGCGGATTGGGGACACCTCTATCAGGTTCAGCGATCCACCGACCTCGAATCTTGGGTGAACGACGGGGAGGAGGTTTCCGGCAACTGCCAATTGGTCAGCCGTCTTTACTCTACCCGCCAGGATCTGCGCGAATTTTACCGGGTGTTGGTTCGACGGGATTGAATCGCGGCGGCCGGTCCGCATAATTGCAAAACCGGTTACTTCTCAATCGGCACCACGATGCCCCGCAGAATGATGTTCTGAGCGAAGAGGAAAACCAGAATCGGAGGAAGGGACGCAACCAGCACCGACGCGAAAACGCCCGCCGTGGAAACCGATTCCCGGTATTGGTAAAGCCACACCGACAACAGCCACATTTCCTGTTCTGGCGCGATGATCAGCGCATACAAAAAGACGGTGTAGGAAGCATTGAAAGCGGTCAGGCCGACCACGGCGAGAATCGGTTTGCTCAAGGCCATGGTGATGGAAAAAAACATGCGGAACTCCGAAGCCCCTTCAATTTGTGCCGCCTCGTAAAGCTCGCGCGGCAGGGAGTCGAAAAAACCCTTGAGCAAATAGATCAGGTAGCCGTTTGCGATGGTCGGCAGCAATAGGCCGGCAAAGGTGTTCATCAGGCCAAAGTTTTTCATCATCATGAAAACCGGAATGGTCGTCACCATCGGGGGAAACGCCATCACCGCCATCATGAGCAACAGGATCTTGTAGGTTCCCGGGAGTCGAAACCGGGAGAGCGCGTAGGCTGCGAGGGGGTTGATCAAGAGAGCCAGCAAAACGGAAAGGGAACAATAAATAAGAGTGTTGGCAAAAACACGTCCTTCCACGAAAACCGCGTCGAACACATTCACGAAATTGCGGATGGAGAACGTCCTTCGGAGCAATGCCTTGTTTTCCAAGGTGTGCTCCCATTCCAAGTCGGCGAGGGGCAGCCAGACTTGGTCGAATGCCCGATGCCCGCGCCCGTGGGTTTTGTTCAGCACTTCGATTTGCCCGTCGTATTTGCGCCGAAGCCAATCTTGCCAAGCGAATTCCGGGCCGGTCAGGCGCCAATGCGCGGGCGGGATGGTTTTCAGGAAATCGTTGTAATCCTGCCGAGGGGCACCCGGAAGATACTCGCCGCCGGGCAAAGGAAGTTCAGAAAACCCGGCAAAACCGCTTCCCCAAAACGCATTCAATTCCGTTATCCCTCCGGCATATCGTTTTCGGAGAAATTCCTGATACCTTTCGGGCGGAATTCCATCAACCAAGACAAACGAGGTGTTCAAATCCAGCAGGATGAAGTCGATCCATTCTGTTTGGAATCTCAGCAGATTAGCGTCGGGCGTTTGAAAGACACCCTCTCCCGGCGGCCCCGATCCGGGCAGGGTCGGCGGCAGGCGAAATTCGTTCAAGGATTGGAGGCTTAACCCAAAATGGCTGTTCACGGTCTCCACATCGCCATAACGGGGATAAAGAATCAGCTCGAGAAAATAGCCGGTCAGCGAGACCAACTGGCGCTCAGCCGTCGGCGACTCTTTTAGCAATTTGAAATACTCGCTGGCGAATGTGTTAGGCTCCAGTTCGTAGCGGTTGGACAACCAGTCGGGCGTGGGAAAGACGGCCTGCGTCCAACTGGTGACGGCGGTTCCGGATTCACGGGAAAACGCTTCCAGATCATTATCGAATGCCTCCGCCAAGCGGCGGCGCAAGATCCGCAGATTCTCGGGAACGGTGTCCGTTCCCTCCACGCCGCCCAAGGTTTGCCAGTGGGTTGGAAGGTCCGCTTCCTCCCAAAACTGGCGCAGGTCGGCCACCGCTCCCGGAGACCACCCGCCGGGCGTATCGACCAACCGAAAGGAAAAATCGCGCCGCAGGTGAGCCCGGTTGAACATCCCTATGTCCTGCTCATACTTGAACTCCACGAATTTTTGATACAGCACGTCATCTTGAAAGAAAAAGGCCGGCACGAGGTCCAGATCGTTTTCGTCCAGTTCGCTGCGAAAAGAGCCCGACAACATCAGAAGAAATGGGTAAATCATGGTGATTCCCCCCAGCGACAAGGCTGCAAAAGTGGCGACTTGGAAAAGGCGTCCTTTGACGGATTTGGCTTCTACTTTGAGAAGAATCGGCATGGTTGAAATGAAGGAGCGCGGTTATCCTGCCGCTTTGAATTCAGCCCGTGAAAGCAACTTCATCTGATAGGCCGTGAAACCGATGAGTATGCCGCCCATGATCCAAGCCATGGCCGTTCCCACCCCGTATTCGAGATCCATGAAGGTGCGGTAAAAAATCGCCAGGGAGAGCGTGGTCGTCGCTTGGTTTGGACCGCCCCCGGTCATGACCAGAATTTGATCCGCGCCGCCTTTGAAAGCAGCGACCATGGCGGCGATCAGATTCAGCACGATCAAAAACTTGAGCCGGGGCAAAACGATATAAAAAACCCGGTGCCAAAAACCGGCCCCATCGATGGCTGCCGCTTAATAAAGTTCATCCGGCACGCTCTTGAGCCCGGCGAGATAAATCACGCAACCCGGACCACTGGCCGCCCAAACCGATGGGATGACAATGCAAAGCATCGCCAAGGCCGGATCCTGCAACCAGCGGAGCGGTTCGAGCTCGAACCGCCCCCACAAGGTTCCGACCAACTCCATGCCCCCGGCGATTCCTTCCCCGCGGAACGCGGCGATCAACGGAACCGTGGTGATGGCGATAAAGGCCGCCCCGGCCGTCCAGAAGCAGAGTTTCAGTCCCTTTGGCATTTCCTCCAACCGGATCGGCAACCAGATCAGCACCCCGATCAGGGAGCCCCACATGGACAGCAGCAACCATTTGATCAGCGTTGCCGGAAGGGGGCCGAGTTTATTGAAGGCCAACAGGACTTGATTCAAGGTCCCGGCGGGCGAGGGATCGAACAACTGCATCCAAAGGAACATGACAACAATCCCGATCAGGACGGAGGGGAGGTAGAAAACGGTCCGGAAAAAGTATTTGGCGAAGTTGGTCGGAACCTCCTGCAGCAAAATGGCGAGCAGGATCGGAGGCCAGAATCCGAGTCCAATGGTGAGGGCCACGAAATAAAACTCCCGCCACAGCGCCTGCCAGAACCGCTGGTCGTGGAGAATTTCCGCGAAGTTGTCCACTCCCACCCACGTGTTGTCCAGGATTACCCGATAATCCATGAAGGTAATGCTGAACCCGCCGATCACCAAAGGGACATACTGCCAGAAAAGAATTAGGCCAAAACCGGGAGTTAACAGCGCCCAACCCCAGAGCAGATTGCGCCGGTGCTTCTTCCAATCCACTTTGGGCCCGGCCTTGCCGAAGGAGCGCCAAATGCTGCCAATGCCCAGCGTAAACGCTCCCGCCAGCAGAGCGAGCAGCGCCGAGGCCACGATCCGGCGATTTCTCATTTCTTCCGGCGGGATGATTCCCAGCGCGACCGAATTGACTTCCTGGACGGCTCTTTCGAGCAGATGGAGAATGTCGTCAACCGCTTCCGTATCGGATATCTGGTTATAATCCCTTTCCAGCGCTTGGTTGATGGGCACCGACATCAGACGGTAAATGAATTGGGTATTGCGTCCGTACGGTTCCGGCACTCCGTGGGTCAGCGCTTCCTGAAAAGCCTCCCTCCAATCGGCCGAACTCCGCTCCAAGAGTCTGGCATAGCCGAATTTTTCGAGTAAGTCCGGGTTAACGAATTGGCCATAGCCGCGGTTGACGAAGGTCTCGGTTCGAATGCGCTGGGCTTCCTCTCCAGTGACAAACCATATGTATCGCATCGCCGCCAGTTGCTGGCGGGGCGAACTGTCGCTGAAGACTCCCAGCATTTCGGCATTCAATTCTCCTCCCCGTTCTCCCCTGGCGTTGGCGGGGACGGGAGCGATTCCGATCAGATGGGGAGAGGCGATGGCCAGCATCTCCTCGTTTAATTCGGCGAACCGCATGCTGACCTGACCCCGCCGCCAGAGCGGGAACCCGTCGGGCCGCAGGGAGGCTGACCCAACCATGCGCGCGCCGTTTCGTTCGTGGGATTCCCGCATTAATCGCCAGAAAAAATGAATTCCTTCGGCCGCGCCGCGTTCGGCAAAGGCCGCTTCCCAGTCACCGCTTTCATTCCGCTTCATCGCCCTTGCTCCCGACGCCACCAGAAAATGATACGCGCCGTAACTGATCGTGGTGCCCGGGGTGAAAACAAGGGCGTGGCGCTGGCGGGCCGGGTCATGGAGAATGCGGCTGTATTCCAGCAGTTCGTCCCAAGTCACCGGTGCCCGCTCCGGATCCAAACCGGCTTCTTGAAAGTGGTCTTTGCGATAAAAAAGAGCGCGGACCAGATTGGAAGTCGGCAAGGTCCACACGTGGTTCCGATCCGAGCGTTCCGTCAAATCCTCCCGGTAAACCACCGGCCACACTTGCTCCGGAACCCGCTGGCGCAACTGCAAGAGAGCGGACTCAATTTCCGCGGCGGTGGGGTCGGCCAGCCAGCGACCGTTGCCATCGGTTTCCCGAACAACGGGATTCTCACTCAAAACCCGGGCCAACAGGATTTCCATCGGCAACAGAAATCCTTGCTCGTTGTAAGTGGCCGATTGGCGGAAGTTGACCGAAATCACATGAGGGCCCATTCCCGCTGAGATGGCCATCAACGGGCCGCTGTCCATGGCCGCGTCCACTCCGATCCGCGGCATGGCGAATGGCTTAATCAAATAATGTGGGTAATGATTCTGGAAGGCCCGCAACACCCCCCGCTGCGCTTGGGCTCCGATGGCCGTGCTGGCCGGGGCGGGGAGATTCTGGGCCACGAACTCAACCACCTCATCCGGCGCGTTTGACGGAACGGTTCCGCCAGGGGAGACGGAGAGGAAAAGTAACAAGGCCGCGGCCCCAAACCTGGGGCGAAATGGATGGGGAAAAACCTTCATGCAAGGGGAAATGATCCGCGGACGGGGCATCGGGAGTCCTCCCGCATACCAAACCCAACCCGCTTGTTTTGTCGAAGTTGCTTTCGCTCCTTTTGCATGGATGAACGTTGGAAGGATCTTCGGTTTTCCGAGCGGCATGCTTGTTCGGCGAACAAAACGCGCCGCCCGGAGCCTTGGGCGGCGCGTTTGCCGGACAATTGTGATGTGATTGATTTACGGTGTGGTTGTCAAAACACGAAAGAAGGCTTTCGGCGGATCCTGACGGACAGAAAAGAGACGGCTGACCTCTTGGCCGGAGCCAGAGATCAAATCCCCTTCGTTTTCCCAAGAATCCAAGTCTTTGGAACTTTGAATTTGGTAAGTCTGACCGGCAATGGTATCAAAGTGGATCTCGACGGCCTGGGTGATTTTAAGGTTGGGGATTTCCACCCCTTCCCCTCCGCCGCCTTCCAAGATAACCGCCTCCACGCGGTCAAAGAAAATATCCTGACGGCTGTTATTGTCGGTGGGGAGGGGATTTTCCAACCGCAAGCGGATTTGGTCCACGTTGGACAATGTGTCATTGAGAGTGCCACCGGCACCAACAACCACCAAAATCAAATCAGAAAGCGGAAACACAAACGTCTGGTAGTCGGTATTCTCGACTGTTGGGGCCAAGGGAGTGGGAGTTTGCCAAATGTCACCGTTCGCCCCCTGAATGGCCACTTTAAAAATGGTGGGGTTGTCGGGTTCGTCAAAAGTCTCCCGGGTCGTAATGTAGGCAACCACCGAAACGGCATCATACCCGCTCAGGTCGGCGTTAACATTGATGCGGCGGGCGTTGGCGTTGTTGTTCCCCTGCCTCCAATCGAGCGCGAAGCGAGCCGCGTTGGATCCGTCCACCCCTTCGCCGGGATGAAGAACGGGGGGACCCGCCGTCGCCGCGACACCGAAGGAGCCCCAGTTTAGTTGAAGTTCGAAGGTGTCCGCGTAGCCGTCAAAATCGTCAATAAGCAGGGAGGAGGCGGCCAGGGAGAGGGATCCAATGAGTATGGTGATGCAGGTTAACAATGTTTTCATAAATGGGATTCGGGTTGTGGTTAGGGAATCAATTATTTCATCCAATGTAATAAGTGGACCGCCGACACTCCGTCAAGCGGTTTTTTCAAAATAATTCTTGCAATTCATTGCCAAGCCGACTTAATTCATTGCTTGAACTATTAGGCACGTCCAACAATTCCAATGCAAAAACCCGTTGCGGGAGCGAATTGGATCTCGCCCACTTCTCCCGTTTCGGGCATAACATTCTACCAAATTAATCATGCACGCATCTGCTTTCACCAAGGGTCAACAACGCCAAGCCTTCACGCTGATCGAACTTTTGACCGTTATCGCCATCATCGGCATCCTGGCCGCCATCCTCATCCCCGTGGTGGGCGCGGTTCGGCTCAGTGCTCGGGAAGCCAAGTCGCTGAGCAATCTACGCCAGATTGGGGTGAGTTTGCATCTTTACGCCGACGAGCACAACGACCGCTTTCCGCCGGGTTATTTTTTCAGACCGGGAGAGGGTGAAAGGATTTGGACGACCGAGTTACTCCCTTACCTGGGGCTTGAAGCGGCCCCTATCGCGGACGAGAGCATTTTTGTTTCACCTTTGGCTCAAATTCCTGTAAGAGATCAGCTAACGTCGTCCATTGTCGTCCCGTCAACCTACTCCGCCCATGGGTTGCTCATGCAGAACATTTCCGGAGAGGACACCCGGCTGCGCAGATTTGAAGTTTTCCGTCCCTCACAAGTCATCCTCATTGGCGAAGGCACCCAGCGCAGCAACAATACCTACTCCAACGCGACTTTTGGCACCCCAAGCGCCTGGCGTATTGCCGGAAGCGGTGAGAATCTCCGCGAACCCATTCCAACCGAAGGCGATGTTGACGGAGTTGGCGGATTCCTTCGCTACCGTGGAAACAACTCCGCCCCGGTCCTGTTTGTGGACGGTCATGTTGAATCCATGAGGAAGGGAACCGTGACCTTCGGCAATCTCATCGCCGACCGCTGATCCGCTTTGAGCCGTGGGAGACCGTTGTCCCTGTGCCCGTCAGGGTTGTTTTGGGTTATCCGCGTGGGAAGGCAAACCCGCGACAGGGCAGCAGGATCATTACCCAAACCGTTCTGGACGATGCAATGGTTTTCCCGAAGGTATTGGCAGAGGTGGCGCAAGTGCGGAAAAACCTGCGGGTTTTCCGGTCAGCGCCTTGCGGTTGGTGGTGAGAAATTGGCTGTCCAATAAAATAAGTGCCGCGGGCTTGGCCGAAGCCGGTCCGGGTGAAACATTGATCCCAATCAATCCCGTTTGCTTGGCAATCCCGATGGTGTCGCCCGCGCCGAGCGATGCGGCCAGTGGCCGGAAGCGGAGGGTAAGCCCCTTTGGGATTGTCGCCAGCGGCGGATTGGGAAATGAATGGAAGCATGCCAAGCCGCCGCCCGAACATTTTCCTGATTTTGAGCGATCAACAGCGACTGGACACGGTCGGTGCCTACGGATTGCCTCCGGGCATTTGCCGCACGCCGCACATTGACGGCCTGGCCCGGAGGGGTGTTCGGTTTGATCAGGCTTTCACCCCCACGGCGATTTGTTCCCCCGCCCGCGCCTCCCTGTTCACCGGTCGTTACCCCCACCGTCACGGGGTCACCGGCAACGGCTGTTGTATCCGGGAAGGAACGACGAACTTTGCCGAATATCTGGCCGGGGCCGGTTACCGCCTGGGTTACGCGGGCAAATGGCATGTCGATCATGAACGCGGACCAACCGACTTCGGGTTCTCCGGGAAGGATTTTCTGGGATACGGATTTCCCGGGTCGGGGGCTTTGCCCGGGCTCGTTTTCAACGAACCGCCTCTCAACCGTCCGAACCCGTATGAAGCCTGGCTGCGGGACCGCGGTTTCCGGCCCAAGGTGAGCCAAGGTTTTTTTGGAACCAACCCCGGCTGCCAAACCCAGGAAATGTTTGCCCTGCACGATGGTCCGGTTGAGTCGTCCATCGAATGGTTTGTGGCCGATGAGGCGAACCGTCTGATGGAAGAGATGAGCGGGAGCGAAGAACCGTTTTTTCTTTGGGCCAACTTCTGGGGTCCGCATTCGCCGTCGCTGGTCCCGGAGCCTTGGTTTTCCATGTATGATCCGGCCGCCGTTCCGGAACATCCGAGTTATCGGGAGACCTTTGCCGACAAACCCCATGTCCAGCGGCACATCGAAAAAATGTGGGGTTTGGGCGACCTCGGCTGGAAAGGGTTTCAGGAGATTGCGGCGCGCTATTTTGGTCACTGCTCCTTGATCGACGACATGGTCGGCCGGATGATTGCCACGCTTGAACGGCTGGGCCAATTGGACAACACCGTCATCATTTATGCTTCGGACCACGGGGATTCGATGGGGGCGCACAAGTTGATCGAAAAAGGTGAATTCATGTATGATGAGATCTACCGCATTCCGCTGGTGGCCGCCCATCCAAGTTGCGAAAGACCGGGAACGGTTTGCCAGGAAATGGTTTATCTGCACGATCTCACCTCCACCTTGACCGATTTGGCGGGGATGGGGGAGCCGGAGGAATTCGACGGACGGAGCCTGTTGCGGGCCGCGCTGGGGCGCGATCTTTCGTGGAGTCGGGAAGAGGTTTATTGCGTATTTGACCGGCATTTCACGGTGGCGAACCAACGGATGGTGCGGACGCGCTCGCATCAGCTCACCTTCAACTCCTGCGACTTGGCCGAACTCTACGATTTGGAGAAAGATCCCTGGCAGTTGACCAACGTGTATGAACAAGCCGAATACCAAGGCGTCCGTCGGGACATGCTCAACCGGCTGCGCGGTTATTTGCACCGGCTGGACGATCCGGTTTCCCGTTGGTTTGACCGTCTTCATCCACCGGAGGATGGCCGATCCCGCCTGGGCGAGAGGCAGGAACGCCAACACAAGTGAATGATGGTTCTCGGCAACATGGGTGGCGAAATCACTCGCCGCGGTGAAATCGCCAGAGCGTCGGGACTCGGCCGGGTTGATACCGAAGAGGCAAAAGGGACAGGATAAAAAGGGCCGAATATCCGACGGCTTTCAACTTCACCAGTGTCCGTGTTTCCTCAAGAATCGTCAACTTTCCACATACTCCATTTATCATTCCATACTCCGCCTTATATTTCCCCTGGCTTTACGCTTTTCATAACCGCTCCCCCTCCCCACAATGCCGACCATGGAATCCGTCAAACTGGGACCGACGGGGGAGATCTTGACTGATCTTCCCTCACCGTATTTGCCGCACGCCTGCGGGCTGCTGCACCTGCCGCGCTTTCTCGCCAAGATTCGCAAGCACCTCGCGGGCGAATTGCCGAAATCCTATCAGCGGAATTTCACCAAAGGGTTCGACGGGTTTCTCTGCCTCCACCTCGGCATCGACCCGCAACAGGTGATCGCCATCGTGCGTGAAAGCGCCGACGCGGCCGAGGTGGACCGGCGGCTGCGGGAAATCCTTCCCGACGATCTCCGGGTGGCCGAGTGGAACCGCAAATTGGTGCAGATGGGCATGACCGAGATGGGCCGCGAAAAGCTCAAGGAGGTTCGCCAGCAGATGGGCATTCCCGAACGGGAGGACCTCGTCTCTTTCGCCGACATGATTGATTTCGACGAGGGACGGATTTCCTGAACCGCGGTTTATATTTTAAGTATGGCGGGAATGATTTTTTTTGATTGTGACAGCACCCTCAGCCGCATCGAGGGGGTGGATGAAATGGCCCGGTCGCGGGGACCGGCCGTCCTGGCGGAGATTGAGGCGATGACCCGGCGGGCGATGGAGGGCGAAATCAGCTTGGACGCGGTTTTCGGCAAGCGGCTCGACCTGGTGCGGCCGACGCGGGAGGAAACCGCCGCCATCGGCGCGCTGTATGTGGAAACGGTCGAGTCGGCCGCGCGCGCGGCGGTGGAACAACTGCGGGCGGAGGGTTGGAAAACCGGCATTCTCAGTGGCGGCTACCGCCAGGCCATCCAGCCGCTGGCGGAGTTTCTCGGAATTGGCCTGATCGAGGCGGTGGACCTGTTTTTCAACGCCGACGGTACCTACTCCGGTTACGACCGCGACTACCCGACCACGCGCAACGGCGGCAAGCCGGAGGTGATCCGCCGCTGGAAACATCAACACGGAGGTCCGGTGGTGATGGTCGGCGATGGTATCAGTGATTTGGAAACCAAGGGCGTGGCGGACCGTTTCATCGGCTACGGCGGGTTCGCCGACCGGGAACTGGTGCGCGATGGCGCCGACCGGTTCGCGATGTCCCTGGAGGAAATCCCCGGATTGGTGCGTGACCTGAACGAAGCCAACGAACCCGCATGAATTCCCCAAACGCACCCGCTTGTCATGAAAACCAGCCGTTTGTTTAGCCTTTTGCTTGTCCTGGCCGCAGCCACTCTTCCGCCCCTGGCCTTTACGGGTTGCCAAACCGCGGACCCGCCCGCCCTGCGCGGCCGGGCGGTCTCGGAAACGCTCGACCACCCGCTGCCCGAAACCGCGGAGGCGGCGCGCGCGGTCCTATCGGCCAACGGCTACACGGTAACCAAGGCCGACGACCGCCGCGGCCTGATTGAAGCGTCCACCCGCATCACCCGGGAACACGGCGGTGGTTTCGCCACCCAACGGCACGTCCGCCTGCGCTTGCGGGAAACCGCTCCCAACGTGACCGAGGCAAGCTTGCTGCTGAGCCTGGTGGAGGAGCGGCCGGACGCGTTTGGGGTGCCGGCCGCCCACCAGACGCCGGTCCGCGACCGGGCGGAATACCGGCGGTTTTTCCAGCAATTGCGCGGGCGCCTGGGCGAAGAAACCGCCCGTTGACCGGGAAAAGTTTGCGGGCGCGCCGATGTGGGGCCATCGTTAAGGAGGCTTATGAGATATTCGTGGTTCCCTTGGAAATGGATAGTGAAAAAATTGGCCCGGCGGCACGGATTTCTCGATCCGGTCTCGCTGCTGGCGCAAATGCAACGGTTTGCCCAGCCCTCCGAAGTCGGGGAACCGGTCGAGCTGCTGCGGGCCGGCATGATATTCCACGCGCGCGGACTGATGAACGTGCGGGCGATTCAGCACAATCTCGACTGGATTTGGCCCTACTGGGTGCAACGCCAATTCGATCCGTCCGACGAATCGTTTCTCCCGCGGGCGTTTTCCTTCAGCCATGTGAACCTCACCCACCGCAACTGGACGGCGGTCGGGATGCCGGATTGCGCCGTGCTGCCGATCGTGGATCCACGCGGTTTGGTAACCCCGTATTACGACGGCTGGTCCCACGACGCCTGGCTGGTGACCGAGGAAGGGCCGTTGCTGGTCCCGGCGCGGCTGATGGAAGTGGAACAAGAGCTGAAATTGGACCCGACCCCTCGGGTCGTCACACGCTGCATTGGGCCGGGCTGCGAACTGGTTTCCGAAACCTGGCTGGAATGGGAAAACGGGGAACCGGTTTGCCGCACCGCCGTCCGCGCCACGTCCGCGGGCCGGGCCTGGCTCTGCCTTGGCATTCGCCCCTACAATCCCGAAGGGGTGAACTTCATCCACGACTGCGCGCGGGTGGAGGACCGCCACGGGGTGATCGTCAACCGGAAACAGCGGGTCCTTTTCGACAAAGCGCCGCAGCGGTTGGTTTTCTCCCGCTACCACGACGGGGATGCCGCCGCCCACCTGTTTGACGCCGCCGAGACGGAAAAAATCCGCTGCGATGTCGGCATGGCCACCGCCTGCGCCCTCTTCCCGCTGACGGCGGACAAGCCGCTGGAAACCCTCGTATCCGTACCGCTTGGACAAGATCAGGATTTTGTCAAGGGAGACGGGTATCCAAACGCACCCGACGGCGGCTGGAAGGCGGAATTGCAACCGGTTTGCCGGTTGCGGGTGCCGGACGGGGGCATCTCGTTTTTGCACGATGCCGCCGTGCGGACCATGATTCTCCACGCTCCGCACGACGTGTATCCGGGGCCCTACACCTACAAACGCTTTTGGTTCCGCGACGCCGCATTCCTGATTCACGGCCTCTGCTGCCTGGGCCTGTTTCGCCAGGCGGAACGGGCGCTCGACCGGTTTCACTCCCGGCAAACGCCGCTCGGCTATTTCCTCTCCCAGGAGGGTGAATGGGATTCCAACGGCGAGGCACTCTGGATTTACCGGCGGTTTGGTGAATTGAGCGGAGAAACGGCCAAGGCCGACTGGGTGAAAGCGGTCCGCTCCGGCGGCCATTGGATCGGGCGCAAGCGGCTCTCCGCCGACGGAGAGGATCCACACGCCGGGTTGCTTCCGGCCGGTTTCAGCGCCGAGCACTTGGGACCAAACGATTTTTACTTTTGGGATGATTTCTGGGCGGTTGGCGGGCTCCGGGCCGGGGCCGCCCTGCTGCGCGATGCCGGGGACGGCAAAACCGCCGATGCCTTTCTCGCCGAAGCGGACGATCTGCTGGCCTGCGTGGAGCGGGCCGTGGCCCAATCGCGGCCGTTCAAACGGCGCGGGTCCATTCCGGCCGCTCCCGGACGCCGCATGGACGCGGGCGCGGTCGGCTCCATGGTGGTCGATTACCCGTTGCGGCTTTGGGAACCGGGCGAACCGCGCGTCCTCGCCACCGCGCGCTGGTTGATGGAGCATTCCTCCTTCGAAGGGGCGTTTTTCCAAGACATGATTCACTCCGGCAAAAACGCCTACCTCACCCTCCACCTCGCCCAAGTCTTTTTGCGCGCGGGCGAACGGGAAACCGCTTGGAAACTCGTTCGCACAGTGGCGGAAATGGCCTCCCCGACCGGGCAGTGGCCCGAGGCGGTCCATCCCCGCACGGGCGGCGGCTGCATGGGGGACGGGCAACACGCGTGGGCGGCGGTCGAATGGCTGCTGATGATTCGGAGCCTGTTTCTGCGCGAGGAAGAGGGCGTCCTCATCCTCGCCTCCGGCATTCCCGACGAATGGTTGCGACCGGGGGCGGTTTTGGAATACGGCCCCGCCCCCACCCCCCACGGGCCGGTCACGATTACAATCCGCGTGGAGGAGCGAACGGCGCGGGTTTCCTGGCACGGGCGGTGGCGCGGCGGGCCGCCGGAAATCCGGGTCATCCGCCGGGACGGCGGTGTTCTCACCGCGGAAAAGGGGGCGGACTTCCTGACCTTGGATCTCCCTCCGACCGGGGAGGCGGGGAAACAGCCTTGATCGATAAAGCCGAGTCGTTGTTCCGCTCCCTGCGCCGCTGGATCAGCCGCGGCGAATGGTCGCGCCGTCTCTACCAACTGCCGACATCCCACGGCACCGCCTCGGAGCCGGGGTTGGTGCTGTTGCAAATCGACGGGCTGGCGCGAAAACAATTTGACCGGGCGATGAAGGCCGGGCGCCTCCCTTTTCTGCGCAAGCTGATGAACCGGGAACATTACAAAATCCACAATCTCTACTCCGGCCTTCCCTCCAGCACCCCGGCGGTTCAGGCCGAGTTGTTTTACGGAGTGCGCGGGGCGGTTCCCTCCTTCGGATTTTACGACCGGGAAAAAGGGGAGGCCCGGCGCATGGTTTACCAGGAGGCCGCCCGCGGGGTGGAGGAGCAGCTACGCCGGGGAGGGGCGGGCTTGCTGGCAGGCGGCTCGGCCTATGGCAGCATCTACGCCGGGGGAGCGGCGGAGAGTCATTTTTGCGCGGTCGATCTCGGTTGGGAAACGGCCATGCACCAAACGTCACTGTGGCGAAAAATCACGGTGCTCTTGCTCAACGCCCCGAGCTTTTTCCGCATGCTGGGACTTGGCTTGATCGAGTTTGGCTTGGCCTGGGTCGATCTGTTTCGGGGCGTCACCGCCGGGCAAAACCTCTGGAAAGAACTGCAATTCGTGCCCGTGCGGGTGGCCATCGGGGTTTTCCTGCGGGAGTTTTCCGTGGCCGGCGCCACCATGGATCTCGCCCGCGGCCTGCCGGTGGTGCATGTCAATTTTCTCGGTTACGACGAACAGGCCCACCGGCGCGGCCCCTCGTCGCGCTTCGCCCACTGGACCCTGCGGGGAATCGACCGGGCGATCCGGCACCTGCACAACGCCGCCATGCGGTCGCCCAACCGCGACTACACGGTTTGGATTTACAGCGATCACGGCCAGGAGGAAGTCATCCCCTATCTGGAAATGACCGGCAAAACCATCGCCGAAGGCGTTGGCGAAGCCCTGGGAAAAGAAGTCACCGACCACCTGCCGCCGGAGACCGTGGCCGGTCGCTCGGAAAGCCCGCGGGCGGGCTGGACGGGGTGGAAACGGTGGAAATCCCCCGCCCCGCCCCCCGCCGCGGACGGGGAACCCGACCCGGAACGGCTGGTGGTGGTCGCCCCCGGCCCGGTGGGGCATGTTTATGGCTCGCGGCCCCACTCGCCGGAGGAACTTGCGCAAACCGCCCGCAAGCTGGTGGAAACCGCGCTGGTGCCGCTGGTGTTGTTTGCCGGCCCCGGTGGGGACATCCGCGCCGTTGGCGAAGATGGAGAAACCGGTTTGGACGAAGCCGTCCGCACCATCATCGGTGACGACCGCTCCTACGAGGAGGAGATGCGGGAAGACCTGCGCCGTTTGGCCACCCACCCCAAGTCGGGCGACTGGATCCTGCTCGGGTGGCGAAACGGGCGGCGGAGGCCCGTCTCCTTCTCCATGGAGAACGGAGCCCACGGTGGTCCCGGCCGGGACGAGCGCAACGGCGCGGCCCTGTTGCCGCCGGGCGCGGTCTTCGGGGAATTGGCCGAAAAAACCTGGCTGCGCCCTTCCGATTTGCGGCGGGCCGCCCTGATTCATTTGCAACGCGAGCCGGTGGCCCCGGAGAAACGGTTTCCGGCCCGGCGCGGTTCCGAAGAAACGTTTCGGGTCATGACTTACAACGTCCACGGCTGCCGTGGACTCGACGGCAAACTTTCCCCCTCCCGCATCGCCCGCGTGATCGCGCGGGAGAATCCCGACGTGGTCGCGCTGCAGGAGATCGATGTGGGGCGGGCGCGCTCGGGCTTTGTCGATCAAGCGCGCGAAATCGCCGATTGGCTGGCCATGCGGTTTCATTTTCACCCGGCTTTCGAAATCGAGGATGAACAATACGGACTGGCCCTTCTCAGCCACTACCCGTTGCGTCTCATCCAATCAAAGCAACTGCCCGGCTTGCCATCCCATCCCGGCTTGGAGCCGCGCGGCGCCCAGTGGGCGGCGGTCGATTACCACGGGCGGGAGGTGCACCTGGTGAACACCCATCTCGGCCTGCGCGCGGCCGAACGCCGCCGGCAAATCGCCGCCCTGCTGGGGAATGAATGGCTGGGGAAACTCGATCAGGACGACCCGCTGATCATCTGCGGAGACATGAACGCCCTGCCGGCCTCGTTTGTTCACCGCAACATTTGCACCCGCCTTCAGGACGCGCAGGACCACTCGATCCATCACCGTCCGCGCGGCACCCTCTACGGCCGCTTCCCGATCGGGAGAATCGACCATGTTTTTGTCTCCTCGCACTTTCAGGTGAACGGCGTTCTCGTGCCCAGCACCGCCCTGACCCGCGTCGCCTCCGACCACCTCCCCCTCTGCGCCGAAGTCGTCTTGGAAAAAAATTCCATCCCAATCGGATAAAGCCGCGTGCGGAAGCCGAAGCGGGCGACATGGAGGTCGCCCCAGGCGTTAGTTTCCGTGGCTCTTGTGGAGGGGCCACCTCTGTGTGGCCCGTTCGGCTCAGCCGAGTCAAGGTCGCCCCAGGCGTTTGATTGCGTATATTTTGTGTGGCTTTTTCCTTCTCTCCCGTTCGGTTGTTTCTGTCGGCGGCTGAAGCCTGCCGCTCCTTGCAACCGGTCCGCGCCGCGGGACCGAATCCCCGTTCGGGAAAACCGGAACGGACACATCCGGCTTGCCTCACCTGGATTCCAGGCCATGTTGTCTATTTATTCCATGAAATCCCCATTCCGTTTCCAACCGTGGCCTTGGCCGGCGTTCCTTTCGGCGTCCGGTTTTGGCTTCCTCCTGATCTGCGCCGCCGGGTTTGCGCCCGCCCCCGCGGCGGCCTTGCCGGAATCGGTTTCGGCTTTCGAGAGGTTCTCCGGCACCTGGGTTTCCGAACGGGTGGGCAAAACCATCACCTACCGGGTGCTGGCCGACAATCCCGCCGACAGTGAACCGCGTCCGGTTATCGCCTACGTGCGCAATCCCGCGTGGGAACGCGTGGGAACCGAGCCGGATGAAACGATTCTGCTCGATTTTTTGGACGGGGGGTATCTGGTCGCGGTCCTCGACTACGAAGGAGACCCGGCGGCGGTTTCCCCGGCCATTGATTGGGATTTGGCCGGTTTCCGCCATTTTGTCCTTGGCCACAACCAAACATCCCTCTTTGCCGGAAGTTCCCTGCAACCGCATCCCCTCGACGTGTTCGTGCTGCCGGAAGGGTACCGCTTGGAGCGGGATTTGTTTTACTGGGATGTTGCCCGCCACGGGGCGCACGGCACGTTGCAGCGAATTCTGAACACATACAACGGTCATGTGGTGAGCCAGTTCGGGGTGGCTCCGGCCGCCAGTCCGGAGGAGATGCGCGGTCCGGACGGGGAGGAGATCGATTACCGGTTGTCGCTCGACATCATCTATCCGTCGCAACCCGCGCAACCAGTGCCCCTGGTATTCGAAAGCGCCACCCAAAGCGAACGGATGCGGGGCCACCGCGTGGAGATCGACCGCGCCCCGTTTCCCATCGGGTTCGTCAACCGGGGCATGGCCTGGGCGATAACCGACCATTGTTGGAATCCGCTCGCCCGTCATTTTCATTACGGCTACTGGAGTCAATATTCGCTTGATGATTGGAACGGCTTGGCGGCGGCAACCGCCGCGGCGCGGTTTTTCCGGTTTCACGCCAACGCGTATGGAATCGACCCCGACCGCATCGGTGCGATGGGCCACTCCAAGGGCGCCTACGCGGTCACCCGTCTTTCGGATCCGGACCACGTTCGCCAATCGGAGCATTTTTCGTTTTCCGGGCACCCCCAGGGATCTCCCGAAGCGCAACCATGGCCGTGGCGGTCCAGCCGCATCAACGTCGGTTACCAATCGATGGGCAACGGCACCCGCCGCACCCAATACGTTTCCCCCCGCAACGTCCCCACGGTCATCGCCTGCGGGCGCTTTGACGAATTCAACCACTGGGATGTCTTTCCGGACTTGGTTGGGGTTTACGAAGAGCACGGCCTCAACCACCTTGCCCTCTGGATGACCGACCTCGGCCACACCCTGCCCCGGAATTTCGACAACCTGTATCAGGCCGACCGTTACGAAATGACGCTCCGCTTTTTCGAAGCCCACCTGACCCGCCCGGAGGAGGCCGCTCCGGTTTTGCTGCATTCCTTCCCGGCGGCGGGAAGCGAAGCGGACGACCCGCGCGGGCGCACCCGGCAATTGCCGCCCGCCGAACTCCTGCCGGAGGGAGGGATCGGTGATTTGGCTGAAACCGGCCCGATCACCCTGGCCTTCGCGCGGGCGGTGGACGCCGCCTCCGTCGGAGAGGGAGGAGTCCGGATTCTCCGGGCGGCGGACGGCGCGGAGGTGGCGGGAGAGTGGAGCGCCACCCGTCAGGACACGCGGTTGCGGTTCGAGCCCGGCCTGCCCCTGCGGGATTATGAACCTTACCTGATCGAGCTGACCCCCTCGCTGCTGTCGGCCACCGGCGTGCCCCTGCCCGAAACCGTGACCATTCCCTTTGTCGCCGGTCCCCTCTCCCCGGCTTACGCGGCGTGGACGGCGTTGCATCCGGACATCCCGGAGGAAAGCCGCGGCTCGCGGGCCGATCCGTTTGGCCGCGGCCTGCCCAACCTTTTGGCCTATGCCCTGGATTTGGATCCGCGTCTCGGTTTCCCGGGGGAAGCGGTCGCGTTATCCATGGAAACCGGCCCCGCTCCCTCCACCGTTCTAACCTGGCGGGAACCGCGTGCGGAACTCCGCTACATCCCGGAAATTTCCCCCGACCTGGTTTTCTGGACGCGGGACTATCCGGATTTGGAAATCCGGGATTTGCCCGGCAACCATCGCGAAGCCCGGGTGAAAAGCGGGGAAACCGGGGACCGTCTTTTTCTGCGGCTGGCGGTTGAAGCGGACGTGCCGTGAGCGTGTCCAACCAGCATCTTTCAAACAAACCCCGGTTGAACCGAACACTTGCGCGCCGGCATTGTCGGTCTTTAGGCATCATCCCTGTCATGACCATGATTCACCGAAATTTTCTGATTTGTTATCTTCTCACGGCGTTTGCATTGGCGGCCGGAGCCTCGGAGTGGACGCCACCGGAAATCCGCCTGCCGGCCGGGCGTTCCCATCCGGTGATCACGCTGCCGCCGGGGGGCTTGGAAACCCTGCGGGCCGAGTTGGAACGCGGGGGGAGCAACGCCCCCGAACTGCAGCGAATGATCCGCCGCGGAAGTCAGGCGCTGGAGAATGACCTCGCCTTTCCACCCCGCGGAGGCCATCATAACCAGTGGTATCAATGTGACGACTGCCAGCGCCCGCTCAGAACCGTCAGTGAAACCGAACACCGCTGCCCCTCGTGCGATAAAGTTTATTCAGGCGAACCGTATGACGACGTGGTGTTCCGGCGCACGCACACCCGCAATTTGCAACGCATGACCGAGGCCGCCTGGGCTTACGCCCTGACCGGAGAGACCCGGTATGCCGAATTTGCCCGGGACGTGCTGCTCGGCTACGCCGAACGCTACCTCACCTACCCTTACCGCCAAGCCTCGCGGGCCGACTCCGACTACGCCCGGCGCGCGGGCGGCCGCCTTTTCGACCAAACCCTGACCGAGGCCATGTACCTGCTCCGCAACATCGCCCCGGCGTATGACCTGATCCACGACTCCGGCGTGATGAACGCCGAAGACCATCGGAAGCTCCGCGAAGGCCTGCTCGACCCGATGATTGAAAGCTTGCAGCGGCTCAAACGCGGACGGGGAAACTGGCAGAGTTTTCACAACGCCGGCCTCTTTTGGATTGCCGCCGTCATCGGAGACGAAGAATTGTTGCGGAGCACCGTTCTCGATCCGGAACACGGATTCTTTTTTCAAATGGAAGAATCCATAACCTCCGACGGCATGTGGTATGAGGGAAGCTGGAGTTACCATTTTTACACCCTGACCGCGCTGGCCCGGCAAGCAATGGGAGCGGGCCACCTTGGCCTCGACCTGTGGAGCCATCCCTCCATGAAGCGGATGTTCACCCTGCCGGTCGATTACCTGATGGCGGACGGCACCCTGCCGCGCTTCGGCAACGCCACCACCGTGGAACTGACCCGATTCGGCCGCGGCTCGCCCGATTTGATGGAGGCCGCCTACCGCGCCTACGGCGAGCCTGAGCTGAGGGCGATGCTGCCGGTGGAACCCGGCATGCACGCCCTGCTCCACGGCAACATGGATGTTGAAGGCCGGGGCGAAATCCCTCCCCTGCCCTCGGTCGCCCTGCGTGAAACCGGGCACGCCATGTTGCGGACCGAAGGCGGCGCCGGCCTGAGCGCGGCTTTTCAATTCGCCCCCCACGGCGGCTTTCATGCCCATTTCGACCAGCTCAGCTTCGTCCTCTTCGGCCACGGGCGCGAACTCGGCGTGGACCGCGGACGGGCCGCTTCCCAAGCCTACCGGTTGCCCATTCACCGGAATTGGTACCGGTCGACCATCAGCCACAACACCGTGCTGGTCGATTTGGAGCCCCAAACGGCATCGGGCGGCGAGTTGCTGCAATTTCTTCAAACGCCCAAACGAGCCGCCGCCACCGCCCGGGTAACCGACGCCCACCCGGGAGTTGAACACATCCGCACGTTGTATCAGAATGATCGCTACCTGCTGGTGTTTGACCGGCTCGCCGCGGGCAATCCCCGGCGCTTCGACTGGTTTTACCACAATCTGGGCGAGCGGGCGGTCTCCCCCCAGGCCCGCGCCGAAACAACCTTGCCGGAAAAGGCGCCGGGGCTGGAATTTTTGGACGACATCCGGCGCGGGAACGCGCGCGGAACCCTGGCGGTTGCCTTCGAGGACGACCCGGTGACCACCCGCGTCACCATGGCCGGAGCCAATTCCGAAACCGTGCTGACCTTGGCCGACGGCCCAGGGGCGCGCGCGGAGGAACGGGTTCCCCTGATGTTCGTCACCAGGCGGGGCCGCACCGCCGAATTCGCCGCCGTGATCGAGCCGGTCCGCCGCGGGCGGGAAGCCACGGTGAGCGGTGTCAGCCACACCCGGATAAATGGAGGCCACGCCATCACGGTGGATGGCCCCCGGGGCCGCGAAACCATCACCATTTTCGACGACCACCGCATCGAAGTCACTGATGGCCGGTAGGACCCGGCGGCTGTGGAGGCTTGGGAGGAGTGGGTCTTTAAAGAACCCAGACAAGCCCATGAAAGAATCGCCACTTTGGCCCATTGAAGCGGCTGGCCCGCGGCAAGCTCAGTCGTGTCAAAGCCTCTTCCACACTAAACAATGACTCTTGATGCTCTCAGTGCCATCCGGTTCAGTTTCCTTCCCGTTCCTCCAGCGGTTGCTGGGGCACCCGCTGAATCTTCCCGACGTCATGGCCGGTGGAGGCGGCCACGTCCAACAATTTCCGATACGTCTCATCGGAAATCACGGGATCGCGGGCCATGATCCAAAGGTAACTCCGGCTCGGCACGCCGACGATGGTCGTTTCGTAGTCCTCGTCCAAATGGATGATGAGAAACGCGGCCTTGAAGGGCCAAATGAATCGCATGCGCCACTCGGCGTTGGTCTCCGTGTTGTGGACAAATCCCTTCGGACGCAAAGTCCGCACCGGACCGTCAAACGAACCCCGGTTGAACCGAAACGTTGTCGCGATGGTGCCATCCTCGTTCAGCTCATACGTTTCCACCGCGTTATGCGCTCCCCGTTCGATAAAAGTGGGGATGTTGGCAATGACATGCCAATCCCCCATGTACCGCTCCAGATCGACCTTGCGGTCCATGGCCTCCAGCGGCGGCTGGCGGCCGGTGGATTGGCACCCGCCGGCCAACAATGTCATTGAAATCATAATCATGGCGGGAAAACGACCCGCCGACCCCGTGTTAAAATTCATGGTGAAGGTGAAAACGCAGGGTAGCATGGAGTGTTGTAAACTCAAACGGATAGGGCATTTGGAACTGCGAAATACCGGGAAATCAAAAAAAACATGGGAACATTTGACCAATCGGGTGGCGGCTGATTTATTTCAGATTGTCCCTAACAACAGGCAAAATTATCTTGTGAATAAGTAAAAGTTTATCTCATGAAAAAATCCGCACGCAATGCAAACACACGGGGTTTCACCCTCATTGAACTACTCACGGTCATCGCCATTATCGGCATATTGGCCGCCATATTGATTCCGGTCGTCGGCGCCGTGCGGGAAAACGCCCGCCGCTCCCAGTGCATGAGCAACATGCGCCAAGTCGCATTAGCCGTCATTCTTTATGAAAGTGAAAACGGTGTTCTGCCCGGTCCCATCTTCCGGCGCGTGCGCCGAACCACTGGAACGGAAGATTTCCGGGAATTGAATTGGAACATGGATTCCTACGTGGGCACTCGCTCCGACGTCTGGGAATGCCCAACCAACGCATTGTATTTTGATGAAACGGACAATCCCGGAAGCGTGGCGTTCTTGCTGATCAACAACCAAAGCACCAACCCCCCCCGCTGGTTTGGGTATCCGGGATCGAACGACTTGCCGCTCAGCATAGAGCAAATCATTTCCCCCACCCGCACCCCGCCGGGCAGTATGGTGCGGGAAAAGCACCGCATCTGGATGATTTCCGACGTGGACGGTTGGAATTACAGCGCGGCCAACATCGGCGGTGCTTTGGGTTCAGGGAGTGTTCCGCTTTCGGCCAATGTTGGTCCCGTTCACAACGGCGGCCGCAATTTTGTTTTCTTTGACGGGCATGCCGAGTTTCTCATGCCGGAAAATTTCCCCGCCAATTCGGGAACCATTCGCAACTGATTCCCTCCTCCGGATTTTTTGACTATTCGGAAACAACCGGTCAGCGGCGCGCCGCGGCCGGTTGTTTCGTTTTCAACCAGCTTTCGTGCTGGATGACGAACTGCCAGTTGCCCCGGTGCCGTCCCAATTCGCCCACGAATTCGATTCGGTCACCCGGAGCGTATTCGGAATAAATCCGCTGGCGCAGTTCCCCGTCAAACGACCAGATGTGAAATTCCTCCTCCCCCACTTTGACCCGAAACGGGTGTTCGCCCGAAACCACCGCCTCCACCCGCAGGGCGCGGCCGACCCAATCCGGTCCCTGCAACGGCTGACGGTCGGCGATTTCGTTGGCCGACGGAGCCAGGTCCAACCGCGCGCCGGCGAAATCAATCGGAACCGGTTCTGTGGGACCATCGGCGTCGCGGCTGGGATTATCCAGGGATACCCACCGCTTGGGGGCATCGTCCTCCACCACCTTGAACCAGGCGAAAATCGGAAAATGGTCGCTGAAACCCGCGCCCGCTTCCCCGGCAAATGTCCAGCGCACCGGCAGGCCGGTTACCGGGTCGGCGTTCATGCCCGGAACGGCGGCCGCGCGGAATGAACCGGGCACGTATTGCACTCCCCGGTAATCGTACAGGCCCCGGGAGAGGATAATCTGCATCAACGTTCCCCAGTTTCCGCGAAAAATGTCGCTGCCGCGCCTCTCCGGCGGCAACTCAAACCAGAGGTTGTAAAGATCCGGGCCGTTCTCCCGGCGCAGCGCCAGCACATCCCCCTGCGAACCGAGCACGTCGTTGAGAGCGGTGCGGCGCATATCGGGAAACCGGGCGCGCTGGTTGTATTGGGAATTGAAATCGCCGCCGAGAATGACGTCGGCATGTGGATCCTCCCGGAATATCTCGTCCAAACGCTCCCGCACCACGCGGGCGTTTTCGAGCCGGATCACCTCCATTTCGGCATTCGACGCGCCACTCTTCCAATGGGCATTGAAAACGCGCAGCGGATGGCCGCTGACATCGAGTTTGGTTTCCAGCGTCCCGCGCGCCTGGGGACTCTGGTGGGTGCGCTGTTCGGTGATGGGGAACCGGCTCAGGGTTACATTAACGATCGCCGGGACCGGTTCTCCCTCCCGCCGGTATTCACCCACCGCCATGAAATACTCACGCGGCAGGGCGTCGGCCACCGCCTTGAAAAGCCACGCGTAAGCCGGGACTCCCCGCAACGATCCGTCCCAACCGTCCCCCAGCAATTCCTGAACGGAAGTGCCGGTGTGATCGGTCAAAAACCTGACCAAATCCCCGTGCCACAGGTTCGGCGTGCGGTCCGCTTCGATTTCCTGAAACAGCACGATGTCGGGGCCGCGTCCCCGGTCAAAAAGACGGAGAGTCTCGACGATGTTGGTTAATTTCGTGGCGAGGTGCCGCGGGGTGTAGTTCCCGCCTTCCTCCGGGGGCCGGTAATCCTCGTAGAGCGCGACCCCGTCGGCGTCGAACAGGTTTTCCACATTGAAAACCACCACGCTGAACCGTTCTCCCAGAAGAACGGACACGCCCGGAAAAATGCAAAGAAAGAAAGCCGCGATCCATTTTGTCATGCCGAAGAAGGAGCGGCGCTCTCCCCGCGCGTCAAGCCATTCGTGTAAAACAGCGGTTGGCGTCGTGATTGCCAAAATGTGCCAAGGGAATTGCCTTGCGACCGACTTTCCCCAACTTCGGAGCATGGTGGATGTCATAATCGTCGGAGCCGGGGTGACGGGTTTGCAGGCGGGCGCCGAGCTGACGGCGGCCGGGAAACAGGTCGTCATTTTGGAAAAAAGCCGTGGGCTGGGCGGGCGGGCCGCCACCCGGCGCTGGGAAGGCGGACGCATCGATCACGGCGCCCAGTTCTTCACCGCGCGGGATGCGGACTTTCAAAATCAAGTGGAGAGGTGGAGGGGCGACGGCCTCTGCTTTGAATGGTGCCGGGGGTTCCACCAGTGGCGGAACCACCTCCTGACACCGCCGGATGCCGCCGACGGGCATCCCCGGTTTGCCGTCCGGGACGGCATGAACAGCTTGGGCAAAGCGCTGGCGGCGGGTCTCGATGTTCGCGGGGAGACCACCGTGGCGGCGTTGCGGCGGGAGCGCGACCGTTGGCTGGCGGTATCCGCAGCGGGAGAAACTTACGCCGCGCCGGTCCTGCTCCTGACCGCTCCCGCGCCACAAGCCCTCGTCCTGCTGCAAACCTTGGAAACCCCGCCCGCCACTTTACTCAATCAGTTGGAGACCCACCGTTGCGCGCCGTGCCTCGCCGTCATGGCCCGGTATCCGCAAGCGCCCAAGCCGGAATGGAACGGGATCCAAGCGGACGACGCGACAGTCGGCTGGATCGGACTGAATTCGGCCAAACACCCGTTGCCGCCCGGCCAAACGGTGGTGATCCACGGCGCGGACGGCTTTAGCGAAGACTGGCAGGACCGGGATTTGGAGGAGGCCGGTGACCGGCTGATTGAGCGGGCCGCCCACCTCGCGGGCAACGACTGGCTGTGGACACCCACCGCCCGCGCGGTTCACCGCTGGCGTTTCGCCCGACCGTTGCACGGCCCGCCGACGGAGTGGTTCGGTTCCGCGCCCGGCGTCCCCGGGCTTTTCCTGGCCGGGGACGGATTCGCCGGTGGCAAAATTGAAGGAGCCTGGCTCTCCGGCCGGGCAGCCGCGCGCGCGATTCGGCAAATGGGCTGAATCGCTGCGAAAGAGTTGCCAACACCGTCGTCCCTTTTCCATCATCCCGGCATGTCCAATCCCGCCAACACGTCCTCCGCTGGAAAACCCGCCCGCGCCGCCCTCGTCACCGGCGGCAGCCGCGGCATCGGTCTCGGCATTGCCGAACACCTCGCCCGCGACGGGTTTGATCTCGCCATCAACGGCATGCGCGAAGAGGCGGCGGTGGCCGAGGTTCTCACCCACTTGCGCTCGTTCGGCGGGCAAGTGCTCTATTGCCGGGGAGACATCGGCGACGGCAACGCCCGCGGCGCCATTCTCGACGCCATCCGCAAAAAGTTCGGGCGGCTCGACGTCTTGGTCAACAACGCCGGGGTCGCGCCAAAGGAGCGCAAAGACATTCTGGAGGCGACCGAGGAAAGCTTTGATTACGTGGTGGGGATCAACTTGAAAGGCCCTTACTTTTTGACCCAGGCCGGCGCCCGCTGGATGATCGAACAAAAGCGGGCCGATCCCGCGTTCCAAGCCTGCGTCATCAATGTCGGTTCGATCTCCGCCACCATCGCCTCGGTCAACCGCGGGGAATACTGCCTGGCCAAAGCCGGCATCGGCATGGCCACCCTGCTCTGGGCCGCCCGCCTCGGGGAATTCGACATCCCGGTTTACGAAATCCGCCCCGGCATCACCAAAACCGACATGACCTCCGGGGTGACGGAAAAATACGACAAGTTGATCGCCGATGGGCTCTGCGTGCAAAAGCGCTGGGGACTTCCCGCCGACATCGGAAAAGCGGCCGCCGCCCTCGCCCGCGGCGATTTCCCCTACTCCACCGGCCAAGTGATCCACGTGGACGGCGGCCTGACCATCCCGCGCTTGTAAGTTGGCGGCAGTCTGGTCGGGATGTAGCTGCCAGACCTCTGGTCGGCAGTCGGGAGGGACGGCAGACCAAAGGTCTTGCCGCTACGGTGGAACGGACGCGTTTTTTGCGGTTGGGCAAGCTGTAGCTGCCAGACCTCCGGTCGGCAGTCGGGAGGGACGGCAGACCAAACGTCTTGCCGCTACGGTGGAACGGACGCGTTATTTGCGGTTGGCAAGCTGTAGCTGCCAGACCTCCGGTCGGCAGTCGGGAGGTCTCCGTGTGGCCCCCAAATAGGTTCGTGCCCGAATACACGGGCTCCGCCGCCGCCCACGGGTCAGCGGGCGAAGCGGAGGCGCCAGAAGAGTTGCGGCTCGTCACTATCGGGCAAATCGACTTCCACGAGTTCGCGGCCATGGCCGATGGACTCCACCCGGCGCGGCGTGGTTTCGGTGCCGGTCCAGTCAATCAGGTTGGTGCTGGACTCAAGAAGGGTGCGGATGTCGGATATCCCCTCCGCGCGGTGAAAACGGAAACGCGGGGTTTCCCCGTCCGCAGCCTCCATCCACAACCTTTCGGAAAGCGGGGTCCGGTCCATGGGATGGTCCCCGAAGAGATACCTCAACAAGTTGGGAACGCCGTCCAAATTGGGATCGGCGGTTTCGCCGCTGACCGCGGGATTGGCCGCATGGGCCGCCCCGAAGTGGCGCGTTTTCCACAGGGCGTAGGCCTCGTAAACCGTTTGCCAAACCACCTCCATGTTCCGGTCAACCTTCACCGTCCGGTCGAAGGTTCGCCCGTCGGGCAAACGCACCGAAACCAGGCGGGTGCCGTGGGGCACGCCGGTTAACTGAAAAACGCCGTCCGCACCGGTCAAGCCGGTTGGGGCGCTGCCCATCGGCACCGTTTCGTCCGAAAACAAGGTGGCCGCCGAGGATCCCTCCGACCAAACGGCAAAGGGACCGGTTGGCGGCGCCAGGGCGATTTCCGCTCCCGGCACCGGCTCGCCGTGCTGATTCACCACCATGCCCCGGATGACCGGACCGGTGTTCTCCAACGCCAGCACCTTGTCGAGGGTATTGGAACCCGACCCAAGAGTGAGGAAGGCGGTGTTCGACAGCGGGGCCGGACGGAAGCCGGGTTTCCGCACGGTCCCGTAATACTGGCCGGGCGGCAGGGAGGTGATTTCATAAAACCCGTCGCCGTCGGTGAAAGTCCGCGCCAACCCCGATCCGAGGATGACCTCGGCATGGCCGACCGGCAGCAAGATGCCGTTGTATTCGGCGGTAACCCGCCCGGACAAAGTGGCCAATTCCCCGGAGGCGTTGGCGGTCAGAGTGAAATCGCGGGTTTTGTTTTCGCCGACATCCAGAAAGGAGACCCGCGTGTTGTAGCCGTCGCGCATGATCAGAACCGGCTGCCCGGAACCGCGCGGGACCATGCCAAGACGGTAGCGGCCGGTGGCGTCGGTGGTGGTGCGGTAGGACTCGGACAAGATACCCGGCAGGACCACCAAGCGGACGTTTTCCAACGGCGCCAAACTCGACGCGTCCAGAATCCGGCCCTCCAGTTCGAATTCATCGCGGGGCAGGTTGATGCGGAGATTGCCCGACGCCGGGCCGTGGTTGACCCGTTTTTTCACCGGGCCGTATTGATTGAATCCCGACCCGGCTTCCGCCCGCGCCACCACCCAGTAGGCACCCGGCTCCAAGTTCTCCATCACAAAATCACCGATCGGACGGTCGCGGGTCTGCACCGAATCGACCACGTTTTGAGAACTCCAGTTCAGGGCGTCTTCATAATGGCTGTAGGCCCGCACCGTGGCCGCGTTGAGCCCGAACACGCCGTCCGACGGGGAGGCGTGGAGATGACCGGCCAACCCGGGCGCCAACACGGTCACCACGGCTGTGTTGGGGCTTGGGATACCGCCGTCCACCACCCGGACTTCGAATAGGTAAACACCCGGTTTGGAGAAACCGCCCACCACCGGCGCGGACATGGCCGCCGACCCGGGCGGGAGCAGGCCGGTCACCGGGTTGCCGGGATTTTCCCGCCAGATGAAGCCAAGGTTTTCTCCGGTGGAGGGCGTGGCATCGAGCACCACGCTTTCGCGCAAGTTGTTCAGGTAAACCAAGGCCTCCGCCACCTTGGCCCGCGGTTCGCCTTCCCCGCCGGGAACGGCCGGGGGTGCCCAGTCGGGCGAGCGCTCCAGCAGGAGATTCAATTCCATGCCGTCCTCCACCAACAGAAGCCGCGTCTTGGTCTGGTACCCCGGAGCACCAGCCTGGACGGTCCGGACGCCGGACGGCAAACCGCGCAACTGGAAAAACCCGGTCACATCGGTAAGTTCGGCATGGGTCAACAGCCCCCCTTCCGCCTCCACTCCGACAGTTGCCCGGCGCACCGGTTTTCCGTTGGCCGCGTCCACCACCGTGCCGTAAACAGTCGGTCCCCGCCCGGCGGGCGTGAGCTGGATATCGAGTTCGGAGGTCCCCGCGCGAACTTGCGCCACCGGCAGACGGACGGGTTCAAAGCCGTCCCGGTTCACCATCAGGAGGTAATCCCCTTCCGGGATGCCGGTAAACGTGTATTCGCCGATTGAATTCGATACCGATTCAATCCAATTGCCGAGCGAAACGGTGGCGTCCTCCACTGGAATGCCGGTGCCCGCCACCCGCACGTTGCCGGTCAGGTTGGCGCTTGCGGGCGATGGTTTCAGGGTGAAATGCAAAACCGGCATCCCGTCCGAAAAATGCACGTCCCTTGCCTCGGAGCGATGGCCGTCGGCCAGCAGTTGGAGCACCCAGGATCCTTTGGGAACATCATGCAATTTGAAAAACCCGTCGGGATCGGACGAAACCGCGGGCAGGATGCCCGCCGGACCCGTCAGCAGGCTCACGGTGGCGTTCTCCACCGGTTCCCCGAGGGGATTGCGCAGGTATCCCGAAACGGAGGCGACCCGCCCGCGGCCGATGGCTTCATCACGCCGCTGACTCCCGGGGCCGGGATCGGGGTGAATGGTCATGGAAAGTTCGCTGGTGCTTTGAAAGCCCGGACGCTCCACCACATACCAGTAGCTCTGCCCGGTTTGCCCGTCGGCGGGTTCGAGGTTTGCCAACACATAACGCCCCAGGGAATCGCTGACCGCCGCATCGACCGGATCGACGTTTTCCCGCAACTCGGCCAACGTGCGGTGCACCCGCAGGGTCGCGTCGGGCACCCTCACCATGCCGTCGGAGGGAGTGAAGCCGACCACACCGTGTCGTCCGGGGACAAACACGCTGATGGTTTCGGTGGTGGCGCTCACCGCGTCGCCGTCGCTCACGCGGACATCGAACCGATAGCGGCCTGGCTCCGAAAAATGGATACGCAGGGTGGAGAACGATTCGGCCCCGATCGGGATCAAGCCGTGTTGAGGGTTTTCCGGATGTTCCCGCCAACTGAAAAACAACGGATCGCCGTCCGGGTCGAAAGAGGCGGAGGCGTCCAGAATCGCCGTTTCGCCAAGGTTGGAAAGATAAAGGTTGTTGGATTCAATCGCGGCGACGGGCGGCGTGTTCAACACCTCGATATAGTCGGTCCGCACGGCCGTGTCTTTGCCGCCCGGGCCGGTGACGGTAAGCGTCACGCTGAAGGTTCCCCGCGAAGGGTAGGTCCACTGGATCGGCTCGGAAGGATTAACCGCGTCAATAACGCCGTCGCCGGTGAAATCCCATTCGCGGGTGGTGATGCTCCCCGCGCTTTCGTCGGTAAATGTCACCTCCAGCGGGCCCGGCCCTTCGGTGGGATCGGCTGTGAAACCGGCTGCGGGGGGCTGGGCCGGGCCGATGACCACGTTGTATCGCCCGGGGGCGGTCGGATTGCCGAGGCGGTCCACCCCCGCCACGTGAAAGTGGCGGGAGCCGTCGGATTGGCCCGGAAACGCCTGCGAACGCGTCACGGTGGTGCTGTCGGCGTCCGTCGGCACGTAATCGGGAATTTCATTCCACGCGAAATGGTAAACCGGAATGGAGTCGGCGGGAACGTCTGCGATTTCCCAAGCCAGTTGAACATTGGACTGCGGAAAGGCCACCCCTTCGACCGGGTGGGACGGGCTGGCAACCACCGGAGCATTCCGGTTGACGTTGAAACGAAAGACAGCCCGCCGCTCATTGATCACGCGCGACTCCGCATCGACCGGCGCAAGGTAAACCCAATGGGAGCCGTGGGGCATGTCCGCGAACTCCAAAGTGGACACGGAAGCATCCAACAACCCGCTGTTTTCCCAAGAGAAATCATCGGGAAATGGTTCGTCGGCCAGTTTCCAGCGCCAGCCGTCGATCACCCCGGCCGATTCCCCGGCGCTCCATTCCCCGGCAAAACCGGGGTTGTTGAACCAGTGCTCCTCCTCGGGATGCGTGGTGCTGGTGAGAACGGTCCGGTCGATCTCTACCGTGAATTTGAAACTGACTTGGGCTCCCGCCACAGGCTGGGAATCGCCATCCAATGGGACCAGGTGAAACCAGTGTTCCCCAAACCCGCGGTCCGGCAGGTTAACCGCCGTTCCACCCGGAGCCAGAAACTGCCCGTTGGCCAAGCCGATTTCCGTGACGTGACTGCGGTCGGCAATCCAGAGCCACCCGTTGACCATTTCCGGGAAATCGCCCGCCTCCCACGCGGCGGAGAAGGTGGATTCCCGGTAGGCCACGCGCCGGTCCGGATGGCTGGCCGACTGAATTAAAGAGGGGTAACTGTCTTCAAAGAAATCAGGGGTGCCGGTGCCCCGCGTGTCGGCCAACCCGTTGGCAAAGGCGTCCGGTATCCCGCTCCCGTCAAAATCCTCAAAGGCATCCGGAATGCCATTCCCGTTAAAATCCTCAAACGCATCGGGAATCCCGCTGCTGGAAAAGTCCTCGAAAGCGTCCGGCACGCCACTCCCGTTGAAATCAGTAAAAGCGTCCGGCACACCGTCCCCGCTGAAATCCTCAAAGGCGTCGGGAATCCCGTTGCCGTTGTAATCGCGCAGGGCATCGGGAAATCCGTCGCCGTTGTAATCGAGAAAAACCCAGGGCAAGACCCGGAACTCAAACACATCGGGAATGCCATTGCCGTTGAAATCCATCTCAAACGCGTCGGGAATCCCATTGCCGGAAAAATCCTCAAAGGCGTCGGGCACGCCGCTCCCATTGTGATCCTCGAAGGCGTCGGGTATGCCGCTGCCGGAAAAATCCTCGAAAGCGTCCGCGACACCGGTGCCGGTGAAATCCTCAAACGCGTCGGGGGTGCCGCTGCCGTTGAAGTCCTCCAGAATGTCCGGAATCCCGTTGCCGTTGTAATCGGCGAGCCGGGAGGCGGTGTCCACCACCACCCCCGCTACCTCCGTCACCTCCGTCACCGCCGGTTCCGCCGGTTCCGTCGGTTCGGCGGGTTCCCCCGCCACGGTTTCCCGGCACGGCCACACCCAAAAACTCGCTTGCCGGTTGTAAGCCATGGATTGACCGTTTCCAAGATGCACAATCCATGTCAGGCCGCCGTCGGCGGTTTCCCCGGTCCAGTGCCAGTCGTGACGCACCCCGGCGAAAAAATCCCGCTGGCCGCGCATGGCGGCCAGCTGCTGGCGGTTCGGCAAAAACCAGTCGGCGTGTCCGGCGAAGTTCAGGTTTTCCGCCAAGTCCGCGGCCCCGTCCCAGGTCGCTTTCCCTTGGGATCCGGCATCGTGAATCCACGTCAACCCGCTTTCCCGGTCGCTCATGGTAACGCTGCCGTCGGGATGGTAATTGCGGACCCAGCGTTCGCTTACCCGGTGCCATTCCACCGCTCCGGGATCCCCTCCGTCCGGCATGGGCGCGGGGGCGGCGGTCAACTGGAAACGCATGTCGAGCGTCCCCTTCCACAACCCCCAGTCCTCCCCGGCGTCCCACACGAGATGACGGCCGGTTCCGGTCGGCACATCCACTCCGGCATGGCCGGACAACGCGGAGGCGGGCACAGGCGCCGCCTCCGCCATGCCGTCGAAAATCTCCACCTCCACCGAAACGGCGGGGGCGAGGGCGCTGACATCGTAGCGGATGTCCACCAAGGTGGTCCCCGGACGCTGCTCCGCGGTGACATTGGAAAGCTCGATGGCCGCCCGGACGGCGGGAAGGGCGGAAAGAAGGAAAACGACCACCAAGGTCGCGGCAAAGTGGAAGGGTCGGCTCATGATTCCCAACTGTGGCCGGGATTCGCGGCATGGCAATATTTTCGGCAATCCGTGCCGGACATCTCTGGGGAGCTCCAGCCTCCAAACGGGGAACCGGGGAACCAAGGCCGGGATGTAACCGCTTGCAAACCGCATCTCGCCCGCTAAAGCATGGCGCTCCCCTTGCACCGGGACGCGCCGAGAAAAGGAGCGCCAGCCTCCAAGCGGCGAATCGAGGCCCCTTGGTGCAACTGCTTGCACACCGCATTCTCGACCGCTAAAGCTGGTCGCTCCCCTTTCACACCGCATTCCGCCTGCTTATGCAGGGCGCTTCCCTTGCACCCGGACGCGCCGAGAAAAGGAGCGCCAGCCTTCAGGCGGCGAATCGAGGCCCCGACGCAACCGCCTTACAACCCGCATGCGGCCAACCGAAGCATGGCGCTTCCAAATGCACACTCGGGGATGCACACTTGGTGATTCGCGCGGCCGGTCTTCGGCATTGACACCGGCGGCCGGAATTCCAAAGTGAGCGCATCATGACACGAGTCTTTTCGCGCTGTTTCGTCTCCGCCATTTTGCTGGCCCTTATCTGGCCCGCCCAAGCCGAAGCCGCCGTCGCCAAACCGCCCTCCACCGGCTGGCACCTCGGCGCCTCCGTTTTCCATATCAGTCGAATGGATGATTGGAAAAACGATATCGGCTACGGCGCCCGCCTCGGGTATTGGTTTCCCTCAAGGGATTACGGCACCCGCCACGGACCGCAACTCGATGTCACCCACTTCAGTTTGGACGGAGACCAACCCGGCATCATTTCCGACATCGACCTGACCGCCGTGCTGTTTTCCTACCAATTCGAGGTGTTGTTCATCCCCACCGATCCGCGCTGGTCGCTCTACGCGGGCGGCGGCGGCGGGGTGGTCCGTGGCAAAGTCACCCAAGTCGGTTTTGGCTCGGGAAGCGACACCGCCGGGGCGGCCCAATTGATGGCCGGTTTTGAATTCCACCCGTTTCCCCACTTCGGCCTCCGCGCCGGCTACCGCCATTTCTGGTTCGACAACCTCTCCGACGGCGCCGTGAACGTGAACAGCGACAGCGCCTCCCAAATCGAAGTCGGCGTCACCATTCGATTCTGAACACCGGGGCCCGATGCCCCGTCTTCCCCCTCCGGCGCCAAGCCAACAGGCGCCGCTCCGATTTTCAACCACCTTACCCGTCCAAGCTCAATTCGAGTTGGTCCGGGTTGGTTTCAGCGGGATCGGGGAAACGCACGCCCACGCCGATCAGCCGGACGGCGTGCGGGCTGCGGGCGAAGGCGTCCCCCAGCAACCGGTCGAACAGTTCCCGGTCCAGGGAGCGGGCGGCGGCCTCGCGGGTGGTGGTGCGGAAATTGGCGAATTTCAGCTTCACGAAAATTTTGGTGTAAGGCCGCTCTCCGGGACGTTTCGCCAGATCGGCCGCCAACTCGTCCAGCAGCGCGGACAAGGCCGTCCGGCAGGCGTCGAGCGTGCTGAGATTCCGTTCGAACGTGTTCTCCGTGCTGAGGGATTTCCGCACCCGCACCGTCTCCACTTGGCGGTCGTCTTCTCCCCGGCATAGTTCGTACAGGGACTCGCCCCAATTGTGCCCAAATTCCGTATACAAACGCGCGCGCGGCCACTCTTGCAGTTGGCCGCAGGCCTCCACGCCGCTCTCCGCCAGGCGGGCCGCCGTTTTTGGCCCCACGCCCCAGAGCTTGCGCACCGGCAACTTCCGCACGAACGCCTCCACCTCGTGGGGGCGGATGGCGAACTGCCCGTTCGGCTTGCGCCAGTCGCTGGCGATTTTGGCCAGCATTTTGTTCGGGGCGACGCCCGCGCTGGCGGTCAGTTTGGTTTCGGCGAAAATCCGGCGGCGGATTTCCTTGGCGACGTCCCACGCGTAGCCCGGGGCGTCGGTCGCGTCGAGAAAGGCTTCGTCGAGGGAAAGCGGTTCGATGATGTCGGTGAATTCCCGGAAAATTTTGCGGATTTTGCGGGCCTCCGCTTGATACACGTCAAACCGCACCGGCTTGAGAACGAGGCCGGGGCAGAGTTCCCGCGCTTTGAAAACCGGCATGGCGGAGCGGCAGCCGAATTCCCGGGCGATGTAGTTGCAAGTGGTCAACACCCCGCGCCCCCCGGAGCCGCCCACCCCGACCGGCAGGTCCGCCACGGAGGGATCATCGCGGCACTCGATGGCCGCGTAGAAACAATCCATGTCGATGTGAATAATCCGGCGCGGTTTCATCACGGTGGAAACGCCGGCCGCCAGGGCGGTCAGCAGATCAGGCTCTCGAAATCATCGAAATTGGCGGTGAAGCCGCCGGGAACGCCTTTGGCGATGACCGAGATGGCGTCGTGCGAGTGCAACGACTCCAAGTGGGCGCAGGCGATCTCGAAATCGGCGATGCGGCCGTCTTGGTCGAGTTCCTGGTAAAGCAGGCGGGCGGCGTCCTCGACGAATTTCATGGAGGCGCCGTTGAGTTCGGCAAAAGCCTGCTCATCCTCGCGCTTGACCATCACCTGGGTTTCCGTCCGCAGGGCTTTCAGGCAGTGGCGGTGCAAATCCTCAATGGTCACGGACGCGCCCTCCGCCACCTCAACCACCAGGCGGGCTTTGCTCCGCTGCGAATGCGGAATGGCGTAAACATTCCGCATGTCGCGGGCGTGCTCGGCCAATTCCGCCGAACAGGGACAGGCGGAGGAGTAGATGAAATCAAAATAGATGAAGGAGCGAAGCCGGTCCTCCCCGTCGATGGTCGCTTCGTAGGCGCAATCGTAATACTGCCAGCCACTCAACCCGCTGCGGAGGCTTTCCCGTTGCATCGGGTAAGAAAAGCGCAGTTTAACCCGCGCTTCGAAGCTGTTGAGGGTGGTCTTGTAATACCGCAAAATACGCCGCAACAGCTCCGGGCCGAAGGTTTCCTCCTTGTGGTCATAGAAACTGCGCATGATGCGCGACATGTTGATTCCCTTGTGCTCGGCGGCGAGGGAAACGGTGCCGGTCACCTTGGTCTCCAGCATCATCGGCTCCCCTCCCTCCACCGCGTGTTTCAAAGGCAGGCGAAAATTGGAAATGCCGACTTGCTGGATGCCGACTCGGGCGCCCTGGATGGCGGAAGCGGCGGCATTTTGCATGTCGGGCAACGTTTCCCGGTAGTCGGGCGAGACGGTGAATTCCTCCTCGTAATCGCGCTTCAACCCGGGCTCATCGTTGCCGTCGGTTTGGTGGAGATACAATTTGTTACGCGTGGCGTTCATGGAATGGGTTGCCCGAATATCCGGGTCAATTGTCGGCGCAATCATCCGGCCAGCGAACGGATCGCGACCGCGACCGTGCGGTTCGCGCGCGTGATAAGAGGGAAACCGAACCCGGTTTCCCCGGTTGAACAGACTGCCTGTTTCCGGATCATGGTAGAGTATTTACCCATGCGGGCCGCGCGGTCAACCGTTTGCGCAAATCCCCCCAGGCCCAATCCGCGCGGACTGGATAGAAACTCCCCGCCAAGCAGGTCGCCCGGAGGCGGCTCCACTCGGAATCGAAGGCTCCGCCCGGTGATAACGCCGGTTCCCGCGGTTATTTTCACTTGCCCGTCCGTCGTCCGCAAACATGCTCGTGCCTTCCGCTCCCGTGCGCGGCCCGCGCCGTTCCAGCGGTCTTGATTCCTTGGTTTCAAACATGACGAACGCTCCCATACCAAACAACGGACGCGGCAACTGGGGTTCCCGCTTCGCATTTGTGCTCGCCGCCGCCGGCTCGGCCATCGGGCTGGGCAACATTTGGCGGTTTCCGGTCTCCGTCAGCGAGGGCGGCGGCGGCGCGTTTTTGTTGATATACCTTTTTTGCGTGGCGGTGGTGGCGCTGCCGGTGATGTTGGCGGAGATGGTGGTGGGCCGGGCCGGGGAGAAAAATCCGGTCGGCGCGATGCGTCACCTGAAGCCAAAATCGCCGTGGTTTTTGTTCGGCGCCCTCGGGGTGCTTACCGGGGTGATCATTCTCTCGTTTTACAGTGTGATCGCCGGCTGGACGATTTATTATGTGATTGAGGCCGCGCGGGGCACCTTCCAGCCGGACACCGACACGGAGGCCCTGTTCGAAAACATGGCCGCCAGCGGGGGCATCGAGTTGCTGTTCCACGCCGTGTTCATGATTTTGACCATCGTGGTGGTGGCGGCGGGGGTTCGCAAAGGGATCGAGCGGACCGTGAAAATTCTCATGCCGCTCTTTTTCGTGCTGCTGGTGGTCCTGATGCTGCGGGCGCTCACCTTGCCCGGGGCGGCCGAGGGGATCGCGTTTTATCTGAAACCGGATTTCTCCCAAATCACCGGTGGAATTTGGGTCATGGCCATCGGACAGGCCTTTTTCTCCCTGAGTCTCGGCATGGGAGCGATGATCACCTACGGCTCCTACCTGAACAAACAGGAAAACCTGCCCGTTTCCGCCGCCTGCGTGGCCGGGGCCGACACCCTCATCGCCATCCTCGCGGGACTGATTATTTTTCCAGCCATCTTTTTCGCCGGCATGACCCCGGGAGGAGGCGGCCCGGCCCTGGTCTTCATCACCCTGCCGCAAATTTTCGCGCAAATGCCATGGGCGCCTTACGGCGGCATGTTGTTCGGAGTGGCCTTCTTTGTGTTGCTCGGCGTGGCCGCGCTGACCTCCGCCATCAGCCTGCTGGAGGTCGTGGTGGCCCACATGGTCGATGATTGGAAATGGAACCGGCGCAAATCCGCGTGGATTCTCGGCGGCGTTATCTATGTGATCGGCATTCCCTCCGCCCTCAGCCTGGGGGCGGTGCCCGCACTAAGCGGTTTTCTCGGGATCATGGACGGCATTGCCAACTACACCCTGGTGATCGGCGGTCTCGGGCTGGCGTTGTTTGTCGGCTGGGGCTGGGGACTGGGGCACGCCTTGGCGGAGATCCGGGAAGGGACGCCCGGTTTCCGTTTGGCCAAGGTCTGGAGCGTGCTCATCCGGTACGTGGCCCCAGCCGCCATCACCGTTATTTTGGGTAATCAAATTTTTCAGCTGGTTCGGAAAATGATTGCCGGATTTTGAACCGACCTGTCCCCATCGGCTTTCATCAATCGTTTGGAACGCGGAAGGAGAAAGGGGAAAGATGTGTCCCTCCGGGCAGTCACCATCCGTCTTACAGCTCTGCATCACTTTGGATTCAAGCCCGTTTTGGGCTGAAAAAAAACTTGCCACCGCTTACATAAAGCCAAACTTAAGTCTGAAAATTCAATACACCCAATCTGATTATCAATGAATTCACCTAAAACCAACCGCCCTTGTCGTCTAACCGAAAAAATCCTGATAATCACAGGACTGTTTCTGCTGCCGATTGCCGTGGCGCGGGGTTTCCAAGTTGCTTCCGAATTTGAAAATAATTACACTGCCATCGGGTTGGGCAGCATTTCGGGAGTGCCCATCAATTACGGCGGCTTAACTATCAACGGGGAGGATTCCGACTACCTGTTTATTGGCGGAGCGGCCAACACCGCTTCCGGCGCGGTTTACCGCGTTCCTTTGCAGCGCAATGAAGAGAACCGCATCATCGGGTTCGGGGATGCCCAGCTTTTTGCTTCCGCTCCCAATATCGATGGTGGCTTGGTTTTCGGCCCCAACGGCAACCTCCTCTTCACGCGTTACTCAACCAACGCAATCGGCCAAATTCTGCCGGGAAGCAATACCATGAATGACACCCAAGGGTTGCTTGCCCTGGGGGTTCCCAGTTCGGTCGGCAGTTTGAATTTTGTTCCCTCTGGATTTTCCGGGGCGGGGAATTTGGTGGTGGCTTCCTATAATTCCAGCACCCTTCACACCCTGCCCTACAGTGAAGTGGACGGCATATACGTTTTTGGCAACGTGACCAACAGCGTGTCCATCACCGGCGGTCCCGAGGGGATCACCCATGTTCCCCAAGGGTCGGAACTTTTTCCGAACCCCTCCATGTTGGTGTCCGCATATTCAGCCGGTTCCATTGTGGCTTATGAAACCGATGCCAACGGCTTGCCCATTCCCGCAACCGCCCGCCCCTTCGTCACCGGCCTGAGCGGGGCCGAAGGAGCCACGGTGGATCCGGTTACGGGCGATTTTCTATTTTCAACCTTCGGCGGAGGCAACCAAGTGGTGCTGGTCACCGGATTTATCCCCGAGCCTTCGACCTACGCCTTTTTGTTTGGGCTTCTGTGCGTTGGCCTTCTTGGAGCGCGTCGACACCTTCGCCTCCGGCAAAGCTGATTCCAAACATTTTGACCGGACCTTTGGCCGCGTCCCGCCCGTTGTCCACGGCGGATTCCGACCATTTTCAAAACCGAATCAGAAACCCGGATTAATCGAAGGGGGAAACGGATTGCGTTTGGGAAAAAGGTTCTGCAACTTAGTTGCTTTTTAGGAGTCATTCACGCGCGATAGCCGGTTCGGCCGTCTCACCAGCGTTTCAGCAGCAGCATGTCCAATATCCAGACCAAAACCAATGTCGTGATCCGATTTGCCGGGGATTCCGGTGACGGCATCCAATTGACCGGCAGCCAGTTTACCACGGCGGCGGCCCTTTCCGGCAACGATCTTGCCACGTTTCCGGATTTCCCGGCCGAGATTCGCGCGCCGGCCGGAACCTTGGCCGGCGTTTCCGGATTTCAACTCCACTTCGGCAGCACCGAGATTTACAGCCCGGGCGACCTGTGCGACGTGCTGGTGGTGATGAACGCGGCCGCCCTCAAGGCCAATCTCAAGCAGCTCAAACCGGGCGGCATCATCATTGCCAACCTGGACGGGTTTGACGAAAAAAACCTGCGGCTGGCCAAATACGCCGAGGGGGAAAACCCGCTCAACGACAAGCGGCTGGAGGATTATCTCCTCCATTCCATGCCGATCACCAAGCTGACCCGCACCGCCCTCAAGGATCTGGGCCTTTCGCCGCGGGAGATGGACCGGTCCAAAAACATGTTTGTCCTCGGGTTCCTTTATTACATGTACAACCGGCCGCTGGAGGCGACCATCGAGGATTTGCAAAAAAAATTCGCCAAAAAGCCGGGGATCGCCGAGGCCAACGTCCGCGTGCTGAAAGCCGGTTATTCCTTCGCCGACACGACCGAGATCCAGCACGGCCGTTTCGAGGTGAAAGCGGCCACCATGAAGCCGGGAACCTACCGGAGCATCATGGGCAACCAAGCCACCGCCTACGGGTTGGTGGCGGCCTCGGTGAAATCGAAACTCCCGCTCTTTTTCGCGACCTATCCGATCACGCCGGCCTCGGAGATTTTGCACGAGCTTTCCCGATACAAAAATTTCGGGGTCATCACCTCCCAGGCGGAGGATGAAATCGCCGCCGTGACCTCGGCCATCGGGGCTTCCTTCGGCGGCAGTCTCGGGGTGACCGCCTCCGCCGGCCCCGGCATCGCCTTGAAGACCGAGGCCATCGCCCTGGCCGTGATGTACGAGCTGCCGCTGGTGATCTGCAACGTGCAACGCGCGGGCCCCTCCACCGGCATGCCGACCAAAATGGAACAGGGCGACCTGCTGCAGGCCATCTACGGCCGCAACGGTGAGGCGCCGGTTGCGGTCGTGGCCGCTTCCACACCGACCGATTGTTTTGAAGTTGTCTTCGAAGCGTGCCGTCTCGCGGTCGAGTTCATGACCCCGGTTTTCTTCCTCAGCGATGGTTATCTCGCCAACGGCGCCGAACCATGGCGTTTTCCCAAAGAAGCCGACCTGGGCGAAATCAACGTCCGTTTCGCAACCCCGGATGACAAGCAAAACGGCACTTTCCTTCCCTACGCCCGCGACGAGCGGCTGGTCCGCAAATGGGCGGTCCCGGGCACTCCCGGGTTGGAGCACCGCATCGGCGGATTGGAAAAGGAGGATCTTACCGGCAACATCTCGTCCGACCCGGACAACCACGAAAAAATGGTCCGCCTCCGGCAGCAAAAGATCGACAACATCGCGAAATCGGTTCCGGCCCAGTCACTCGATTCCGGTCCCGAAAGCGGGGATTTGCTGGTGTTGTCATGGGGTTCCACTTACGGGGTCATCAAGACCGCCCTTAAGCAATTGCGCAGCGAGGGGGTCGATGTCGCCCATGCCCACATGCGTTATTTGAATCCCTTCCCGGCCAACATCGAAGAGTTGCTCAGGCGTTACCGCGAAGTGGTTGTTCCGGAAAACAACGCCGGCCAGCTGGTGCGCCTGATCCGCGACAAATTCCTCATCCCGGCCATTCCGCACAACAAAATCAAAGGGCAGCCGTTCACCGTCGGCGAAATCAAAAACAAGGTTTGGGAAATCCTGAAGGAGTCCTGAACCGAACGTTCATTTTCAGCAACACCTTTCCATGTCACAAACAGACACTCTCCCACGGCAAGACGATCTCCCGCCTTCCTTCACCAGCCAGGATTTGGTCACCGACCAGGATGTCCGCTGGTGTCCAGGCTGCGGGGATTATTCAATCCTCAAGCAAGTCCAGAAAGTGCTGCCCGAGTTCGGGCTCAAAAAGGAGGAGATCGTTTTCGTCTCCGGCATCGGCTGTTCCTCGCGGTTCCCGTATTACATGAACACCTACGGGATGCACTCGATCCACGGCCGCGCCGCCGCCATCGCCACCGGGTTGAAAATCACCCGGCCGGAATTGAGCGTGTGGGTCATCTCGGGAGACGGCGATTCCCTCTCCATCGGGGGGAACCACACCATCCATCTGCTCCGTAAAAACCCGGACCTGAATCTGCTGATTTTTAACAACCAGATCTACGGTTTGACCAAAGGACAGTTTTCACCGACCTCGCCCCAGGGCAAGGTCACCAAGTCAAGTCCCATGGGATCGGTCGAGCACCCGTTCAACCCGCTGGCCCTCGCCCTCGGGGCGGACGCCTCTTTCATCGCCCGCTCCATCGACCGCGACCCGGCCCACCTGCAGGCCATGATCCGCCGCTCCCACGCGCACAAGGGAACCTCCCTGCTGGAGGTTTACCAGAATTGCAACGTGTTCAATGACGGAGCCTTTTTCACCTTCACCGACCGCGCGACCAAGTCCGACTCGGTGGTGGTGCTGGAACACGGGCAGCCGTTGCTCTTCGGGGCCGAGCGCCGCAAGGGCATCCGCATGGACGGCGGGGGCACGCCTAAAATCGTCGATCTCGACGCGGACGGTTATGCCGAATCCGACTTGTGGATACACGACGAAAAGGACCTCTTCAAAGCCAGCCTGCTGGCCCGCTTTTTCGACAACCCGACCGAACCCGGGGCTCTGCCGCGCCCGATTGGGGTTTTCTACGCCGTGGAGCGGCCCTGCCTGGAGGCGATGGTGCACCGTCAGCTGACTTACGCCCGCGAAAAGTTCGGCGAGGGAAATCTCGATAAATTGATCGAAGGAGACTCCACCTGGGTCATCCGGTAATTCACCCGTTTTTCATCCGGGCGCGCGGCAACCGCCGCGCGCCCGTCTTGTTTTCAAACCAGTTCACGACGAAATCTTATGCTCAACCAGGAAATCAATTTGCGGCGGGATTGCCCCGCCACCCTCATTCCAGCCGGTGACACCCTGGTGCTCAAGGAAGGAACCCCCGTTTTCGTGACCCAGGCGCTGGGCGGTTCCGTCACCGTGCGGGCCAATTCCGGGCTTTACCGGATCGACAGCGGCGATCTGGACGCGCTCGGCGACGAGGCGGCCAAGGCCGTGGCCCGGGAAGGCCAAACAGGCGACACCACCCCCGGCGAATTCAGCAAAGAGGCCGTTTGGGAGGCGATGCGGCAATGTTACGATCCGGAGATTCCCATCAACATTGTGGATTTGGGTTTAATCTACGACATGGAAATCGAACCGCGCGGAGAGAGCCATTTCATTAAAGTGAAGATGACCCTCACCGCCCAAGGGTGCGGGATGGGCCCCGTCATTGCCGAGGACGCCCGCAAACGGATCGCCGCGCTGCCCAAAGTCGAGGGCGCCGATGTGCAAATCGTCTGGGATCCCGTCTGGACCCCGCAAATGATTTCCGAGGAAGGCCGCAAAAAACTTGGCCTGACCTGAGCTTCCATCGGCGGGCTTTTTTGGGATGGCCCCGGGGATTGCTTCCTTTTTGGATGGGGAGGTGAAAAAACGATCCTCCCAATCATGCCCGCTCCTCTTCGCGGCATCCGATTCCGATGCCGACCAACTCTGGTTCAGCCGGTTTTTCGTGCCGGACCCGTTTGTTTCCTTCGCCGTTGGCGGGAAAAAAATCGGGGTGCTCAATGCCTTGGAAATCGCCCGCGGACGGAAAGAATCGGCGCTGGACGACGTTCTCCCATTGGACGAGTGGCGGGAACGGGCGAAGAAACAGTATCGCGCGTCCAAACCCGGCATGGCCGAAATCATCGCCCTGCTGGCACGTGAACACGGCATCACCCGCTTCCGGGTCGGGCCGGGGTTCCCCCTCGGGCTCGCCCGCCAGCTGGAGAAACGAAGACTGGTCATCGAGGTGGCGGAGGGCGGCCTGTTTCCCGAACGGGAACGCAAATCGGCGGAGGAGGCGGAGCACATCCGCAAGGGCAACCGCTGCAGCGCCGCCGGCCTGCGAGCGGCGGAGAAAGTTTTGCGGGCGGCGGCCATTCGCAACGGAAGATTGCTTTACGATGGCAAACCTCTCACCTCGGAGCGGCTCAAGGAGGAAATCGAAATCGCCTGCCTGCGGGCCGGAGCGGTTTCCTCGCACACCATCGCGGCGGGAGGAGACCAAGCCTGCGATCCCCATTGCTCCGGCAGCGGGCCGCTGCGGGCAAACGAGCTGATCATCGTCGATGTGTTTCCCCGCGTGACCGCCACCGGGTATTACGGCGACATGACCCGCACTTTCCTGAAAGGCAAACCGACCGATGCCCAACGCGATCTGGTGGAAACCGTGCGGGAGGCGCAGGCCCGCGCGCTGAAGGAGGTGAAGGCCGGCGCCAGCGCCAACAAAATCCACAACGGGGTGGTCGATCACTTCAACAGCCGCGGTTACGAGACCAAGACCGGCGGCGATGTCCCGGTCGGCTTTTTTCACGGCACCGGCCACGGCCTCGGCATGGAGGTGCACGAGGCGCCCCGCCTCTCCAAGGGAGCGGGTAAATTGAAGTCGGGCCAGGTGGTCACGGTGGAGCCGGGGCTTTATTACCCCGGCTTGGGAGCCGCGCGCATTGAGGACGTGGCGTGGGTGCGTCCGGACGGGTGCGAATTGCTTTCGTCGTATCCTTACCGCTGGGTGATTCGGTAACCCTGTTTTTTCACGTCACGCACCCGCGGGCGTCCACGGTCCAGCGGTCGGTGATCTTCCCGTTCCGTTCGATCCACACCGCGTTGGCCAGGTTGACCACCGGGCAGACATGGGCGGGAATCCAATCAATGATTTGCCCGACCGTTAAATCGGCCACACCGTTGCCGGTGACAAACCCGTGCTCCTCGCTGCAACGGGTGACCTGCATTTCCCGGCCGTCGGCGGGGAGGGCGATCAGGCCGGTGACGGTTTTGTCACCGCTGAACACCTTGGAGCCGGCGTCGATCAGAGCCAGATCGTCCGCCGGAATGTCCACCACTTGGGCGCGGACCCGCAGAGCCAGCTGATCCCATTCCATCACCCGCGTGGAAACGGCGTGGGTGAGATCACCGAAAACATAAGCGCCCGGGCGCAGGGCGTGCAGTCCCGGCAGACGGGCCATGCGCCCGGCGGTCACGGTGCAGCCGGGCCACAGCCGGAGATCGCCGCCGATGCTTTCCCGAAGCGATGCCAGTCCTTCGGCGATCATGCGGGCCAGCGTATCCAGATTTTTGGGGTTTTCCGCGTAGGCGTGCCCCTCATGGGTGTAAATCCCCCACAAATCCATGTGGCGGGAACCGCGAATCGATCCGGCGAGACGACGGGCCGATTCCGCATCCCGCGCCCCTTCCCTCCCGAGCCCGCTGTCCACCGCCATCATGACCGGAAGGCGCAGCCCGGCCCCGGCGAGCAATTCCTCCAGAGCTGGAAAATGATCTTCACTGGTGCAGGCGACCACGAGGGTCACCAGTTGAGCGGCCATGGCCCGCAGGCGCGGCGCTTTGTCCAGGCCGACCAGGGAATGGGCCAGAAAGATTTGCCGGACGCCCGACGGCAACATCGATTCGGCTTCGGAAAGCTTGGCGCAGGTCAGGCCCGCGGCCCCCGCTTCCAGCTGGCGGCGCGCCACCTCGACCATCTTGTGGGTCTTGCAGTGGGGCCAGAGTTCCAGACCCCCGCTTTCGCAAAGGTCCTGCATGCGGCGGATGTTGGCTTCGAGCCGATCCAGATCAACCACCAAGGCGGGCGTGCGGAATTCATCCATGCCGCCGTTGTGGCGCACCGCTCCGGTTATCGCAACGCTGGAGTGAGGGCGCACTGCATGGCTGCCGTCAGCGGCTGTCTTCGTCGGGCACGAGTTGAACGGTTTCCCCGAAATCCAGCACCCGGAAAAGGTCGCGGGAAATCCCCTCCTCGGCCAGAACCTTGTCCAGATAATGCGGCGGTTCGTGGGCCGGTTCTTCCGCCAATTTGAATGTCCCCCAATGGGAGGCGATGGAGAAACGGGATTGCACGTCTTTGTGAATTTGCACCGCCTCGCGCGTGTCCACATGGATGCCGTTCATGTACCATCTTGGCCGATACGCCCCAATCGGAATGAGAGCGCAATCAAACGGCCCCATCCTTTCACCCGTTTCCCGAAAGTAAGGCGCGTAACCGGTGTCGCCGAGAAAATAAATCCGTCTTCCGGCGAGTTCGATGGCCCAACTGCACCAAAGGGTGCGGTTGCGGTCGAAAAGGCTGCGGCCGGAAAAATGCTGGGCCGGGAGACAGTGGAGCCGCAACGGCCCGTTTTCGGTGCTGTCCCCCCAGTCTTTTTCCTCAAAATTGGTGAGGCCCCGCTTGCGGAACCACGCGGAAAGGCCGAGCGGCAAATAATAGCGCGGGCGGTTGCCGAGCATGAGGATCGACTGCCGGTCGAGGTGGTCGTAGTGGTCGTGGCTAATCACCACCGCGTCGATGGGCGGCAGTTGCGAGGGGTGCAATCCCGGAGGCGCTTTGCGACGGGGGCCGACAAAACGGAGGGGAGAGCAGCGTTGGCTGAAAATCGGGTCGGTGAGCAGATTCACCCCCTCGGCCTGGATCAGAAAGGTGGTGTGGCCGATCCAGGTGATTTGGAGGATGGAGGGATCCGGACTGTGCAGGGTGTCGAGATTGGGCTTCACGCGCCGGGGTTTGTAGCGGCGGGGAAGGTCTTTTTTGGCCACGGGGCGGATTTCCCGTTTGCCGAGACGGAGCTGCCAGCGGAAAAAATCGCGGAAGTTGTGGTGGTCATGGGGGTGGGGATTGCGGAAACCGTTTTCGACGTGGTGGGGTTTGTCATGGTTGAGGGGTGGATTCGGGGCGTGGTGCCTTCTCCATCCCCAACCGTCGAGAAAACCGCGCACCCATTGGCGGGGCAGGTGCGATGTCCGTTTCAAAAAGGAACTTCCGGCGTTCTTTCCAGTCATGATGCAACAAGATTCCAACATGCCAGATTTCGCCAAAAACTCAAAAACATTTGCCAATTCCGGCCCGGCGGGACAAGCCGTTATCCCAACCACGATGAAACAAATTCTCACATGGCTGATGGTTCTGGCCTTGGCCGCCACCGCCGTTCACGCGCAAGAACGATCCGGCGAAACGCTGGCCGAGCGCCGCCTGCGCCAGTTGGTGCAAGAGGAGCGCCGCCTGCTGGCCGCGTCCAAACGCCCGGACGGCAGCCATGACGAATCGCTGCTGGAACGCCGCTACCAAGAGCTGGTTTACAAATACGACTCGCTGATTCAGGAAAACCCTGATTTCGCCGCTGCCCATGTCGCGTATGCCTTGGTTCTCGACAGAATCGGCCAGGAGGAAGCGGCCCGGGCCATGTATTTGCAAGCCAACCGGCTGGACCCGAACATTCCCCTGGTGAAAAACCAGCTCGGCAACCATTTGGCGGAATCGGGGAATTTTGACCAAGCTTTGCCGTATTATCTCGCCGCCATCGAGCTGGAGCCGCGGGAGTCTCTTTACCACTTGCAGCTTGGAAAGCTGCTGTACCATTTTCAAGGAGAGTTTGTGGAGGCGGAAATCTTCACCCGCCAAGTGCTGGATCGAAAAATGCTGGCCGCCTTCGCCAAGGCGGCCGAACTCTCCCCGGACGACCTGACATTGGCCTACCGGCACGCCGAAGCGTACTACGATTTGGAAACGCCCCGCTGGGAAGAAGCGGAGAAGGCGTGGCTTGGCCTGTTGCCGAGGGCCAAACCCGGCATCGAACGGCAGGCGATTCAGTTGCATCTCGCAAAGGTGGCGGTGAAACGCCGCCAGCCCGTGGAGGCCGAAAAGTATTTGAGTGAAGTTTCCGAACGGATTCTAGCCCGCAACAAATCGCGGGTCGAGGCCGCCCTGGCCGAGTTGCGCCGGGAACTGGCCAACGAAACCGGAGAGCCCTGACCCGTCGGCGGTCCGGGCAGACGGTCCGCCGCTTCCACTGAACAGTTCCACCGGGTTTTGACTTCCATCCACCACAGCATGATCAATCCTTTATGAAGAAATTCACATTTCGTTTGGCAGCGACCGCGGGAACCGCCTTTCTTTTCCTCTCCCTGACTGCGTTCCCGCAGGAAATTCTCTTTGAAACCGATTTTTCCGATCCCGGACCGAACGGCGAACCCGCCTCCGCGGTCTGGGGGCCGCCGGGAGTTCGCAACGCCACGGAGAACAATTGGATTCGCATCACCGAGGCCAACAGCGAACACTACTTCGGCACCGCCGGGAATCCTTACCTGCATTTCCACAAGCGCGACACCGGTTCCGCCCTTTTCCTCACCGCCGTCAACCGTTTCGCCGCCGCCGCTCCAGTGGTGACGGTGCGGTTTGATTTTCACAAGCCCTCCCAAACCACCTGGGGGGCCTCCAACGGCGCGGGACCGCGCGTCCGCCTCGGCATCAACGATCCGGTCGCCGCCAACAACGCCCGCACCCGCCAGGACAACCTGTTTGGAACCGGGGGCGCCTTCGCGGGCTCCTCCGCGGTGTTCAGCCCCAACACCCGCCACACCATCCAAATCGTTTACAACAACTCCTCCCAAACCGTGGCCGACTACCACGGCAATTTCTCGGTCGCGCCCGACAGCTACGATGTTTGGGTCGACGGCCAACGGGTTTTATCCGATCACCAAAACAATACTCACGAACCGGCCCTTTCTCTGGACACCGCCCTGACCTCCATCGGCATCGGCGCCTTTGCCAACGAGGTTTGCGAATTTTTCATGGACAATTTGGTGGTCCGCGCGGGCGCTTGGATTGAGGCGACCGGCGATCCCGACCCCGAGCCGCCTCCCCCGGTGGAAGACGGGGATTTCTTCAAAATTTTTCTCTCCCCCGACGGCCGGGAACAGAACAGCGGTCTCTCACCGGAAGATCCGGTTCTGAGTCTCACCCGCGCCCAGCAAATTCTCGCCGGACGCTCCCCGGCCCAGGATGTGAAAATCGTCATCGGGCCGGGCCGCTACCACGGGCAAACCGTGGTCTGGAGCTACGTGCGCCCGGCCCACCGCATCCGCTTCGCCCCGGCCCCGGGAGACGAGGGGCGTGTGATTTTCGACGGACGCCTGCCGGATGGTTCGGCCCCCGGCGGCACTTGGTTTCGCCTGAACCATTCCAACGGCAACAACACCAACCTTGAATTCCTTCATCTCCGCATCGAGTATTATGAGACCGCCATCTCCCTCAACGGCAACCGCAACAATATCAACGGCTACAACGCCAACAACCGCGTCGAGGGATGTTACTTTTACCGCATCGGCAACCTCTTCAATCCGTCGCTGTCCCCCTCCACCGCGGTTATCCGCTTCGTCAATTCCAAGGACAACATCATCCACAACAACGATTTTATCGACGTCGTGAACACCACCGGCGGCGGGCTCATCCACGCCATCTACGCCGCCCACTTGGCCGACATGAACGTGATATCCCGCAACCGCTTCATCAACCACTCGGGCGACCCGGTGCGGGTGCGCGATTTTTCCAACGCCAATTACATCAGCGACAACGTCCACATCCTCGCCGGCACCGACGGCTACTCGGAATGGTATTGCGACAACGACGTCCGCGAGGACTGCACCAAGCCGACTCCGGAATGCCCGTCATGGTTTAACGAATACCGCAACAACTACTTGGTCTCCCGCTATGGCGGCGGTACCCTCGGCACCTTTCGCTTTCACCAATCAGACAGCACCAGCGGCTGCGAAAAGCCTTCCCCCGACGCGGTTCGCCTGCGCACCAGCGGAAACGTCCGCACCACCTTCTCCAATTGGGACCTTTGGATTCACCGCAATTTCACCCGCTCCGAGCGCGACGAGGGCGAGCTGACACGCCCAAACGCAGTTCCCCGCGCCGACGACGGGCTGCCCAACGTGCTGCGCCACGCCTTCGGCATCGAACGCAACCACCGGGCCGGGCCAAACGATCTGCCGCGCCTGCGCCGGACGGAAAACGGGAGCATGGAGCTGTTGTGGTTGGAAAATCCCGACGCCGACACCACGGTGATCGTCGAGCACTCCACCGATTTGATCCACTGGACACCCGCCGCCTGGCCGGTCGATGATGTTCCGGGGGAGCACGGTTGGGGACGCATCGGCCGGTCGGCCAGTCTTTCCGGCGACTTGGCGGAGACCCTCTTTACACGGGTTCGCGCGGTGCTGGAGTGATTCCGGAAAAGAGTCCATTCCACCGGATAAGATCGATTGGTTATCAAAAACATCCGCCATTGATTACACCCATGCAAAACGGCACGGGTGAATCCCGTGCCGTTTGCGTTCAACCGATGCAGAATGAGCTTTTACGTCAGCAACGACGGCGGCGCCAATAAAACGCGGCGCCAAGAGCGAGAATTCCAGCCATCAGCCCGTAGGTTCGCGGTTCGGGAACCACTTGCCCGCGCAACTCGCCGGCGCCATGGCCGCCCTGGGCGCCATCCGAGTGCAAATTGATGTAGGTCATCCCCCCCGCGATGAAATCACGGATTTCATTTGCGGAAAACCCCTGCGCTTCCGCCAAGGTGGTGGACCCGGCAATCGTTCCCGATGTGACCCCTGTGGTGGGAAACAAATTCACCAATACAGAAGCGTTAACTCCAAAATCAGCCGGTCCGTGAAAATGGGCCCCCGTTAATGGAGCCTTTAAGTCTTGGTAGGAAATATCCCAAGTTAGGAAATTGGAATCCATATCCAGCATAACCGAGGCGAAACCGGTTGCCGGGGTCGTCACGGGGGGAACTTCCTGATCCCCTGAGAGGGGAAAATTAAAAACAACCACATTGGCCGAAACGACGGCGGCGGTGGCCAAAAGCCCCGCGAAAACGATGCCTGCAGGAAAAAATTTCATTTCATCAACAATTTGAATTGGTGAGCGGATCTGCGAATGAGTGCTGACAGGAGGGGATGCTCAGACATCCCGGGAGGCTGGAACCTCCGCTTAATTAGGTAAACTGATGTGGAATTACAACTTTGCTTAACAGATTGTCAACTTCGAATTTCGGCCTTCTCCCCAGGCATGGGCTTAAAGCCCGGGCGGGAGATTTGCCCTTTTCACCACAGGGTGCCAAAAGCGGGATGCCGCTTTCACACTGACATGGGCGTGCGAAGCCGGAGACCTTCAGGCGCGGGGATGGGCTTGCCGGTAGGCTTCCCGAAGCCGGTCGATGGTGACATGGGTGTACACTTGGGTGGTTGACAAATTCGCGTGCCCGAGGAGGTCCTGTACCAGCCGCAGGTCGGCCCCGTTATTGAGCAAATGGGTGGCGTAGGAATGCCGGATCTTGTGGGGGGTCAAATCCATCGGCAAGTCGGCGAGGGCCAGGTAGCGCTTGAGCAAAAGCTGGATCATCCGCGGGTAGAGCCGTTTTCCGCGGGCATCGATCAAGACCGGATCGAGCACTCCGGAAGCCGGGGCGTGGTCGGCCCGGAATTTCAAAAGACAGGCCAGGGCCGCGCGGCCGATCGGGCAAAGCCGTTCTTTGTTTCCCTTGCCCCGAACCCTCGCCACACCGGTGGCGGTGTCGATTTGCCCGTAATTCAACGCCACCGCTTCGCTCACCCGGAAGCCACCGCCATACAACAGCTCCAGAATCAACAGGTCCCTCCAAGCGGTGAAAGCGTCGGCGGAGCCGTTTTCCAGCAAACGCCTGGGCCCGTCGAGCAAACGCCGGATTTGCTCCTCGGTGAGAAACTTCGGCAACGGCCGGTCGAGCTTGGGCAGGGAAACGCCGGTAAACGGATTTTTGGACGCCCAACCTTGCCGCACGGCATACCGGAAAAAAACCCGGATGCCGGAAACCTGGTTGTGCAAGGTGCGTCTCGAGGCCGCGCGTTGCCGGTCCACCAAAAAAGAACGGACTTGTCTAGGCGTGACGGAGTCGGGATCTCCGCCATCCCCGCCGTCGAGCCGCAGCCACTCCCAAAACCCCAGCACCGCCGCCCGGTAATTTCTCAGGGTGTGGGGAGAGTATTGACGCTCTTTTTCCAACCAGTTTTCAAACGCATCCAGCCATTGGCGCTGGGCGGTTGAAAGGTTTTCCGTATCCATGAATTGAATGCCGCTGCCGGTTTCCGCTTCAGACGCAGGCCGCCCGTTCCCGTCGGCCCAGTCCCATGACTTGGGAAGCAAGGCGGGAGAGTTCGGCGTCGTGCTCCGCCGCCCGTGCGTCCAAGCCCTGTAAATACAACCAGTAGCGGTCCGAATGGTTCATGACTTTCAAGTGGGCGAGTTCGTGCAGGATGACGTAGTCCTGAATCACCGGCGGAAGCAAAATCAAGCGCCAGTTCAGCGAAACCGTTCCCTTGGAGGAGCAGGATCCCCAGCGGGAGGCCTGGTCGCGGACGGTCACCCGTTTCACCCGCAATCCGTGGCGCGCCGCGAAATCGAGGGTGCGTTTCGCCAACACCTCCGCCGCCCAGTCGCGCAGCATCGCGACCAATACCGCCTCCCCGTGGCGGCCGTCGTCATGGGCCAGTCGTATGTGGCCGGCCGCCGGCTTCCACTCGAAGGCGGGATTTTTGGTGTTGGCCCGCATCAACAGGGGAATGTTGCGGCCATGGGCGGTAAGACTTCTCTTGCGCGCCAGAAAAGCGGCGAGGGTCTCGGGAGGCGGACGCGAGGCCAAGTGCCGCACCACCCACTCCGCCTTGGTTTCCACGAACCGGAATCCTCTTTCAACCGGGCAGCGGGGGGGCAGCGTCACCACCACTTGATTCTGCCGGTCAATGGTGAGGCGGAGGTGGCGGGCGCGGACGGACCGTTTCCACAGACAACGAACGGAGATCACTCCGGTTTCGGTGCGCAAACGCAGGGTTCCTTGTCCGGACAAGGGAACGGAACGGGGGGCCGTCGCGGGTGAGGCTTTCTTCATTGTGAAATTCCAAGATCAGGCCATGCGAGTTTCAGTATCCTCTATTAGCCGGGCGGTGCGCCGCCGTAAAGCCGATTCCGGATCAATTCCCGCCAGTCGGCAAGCCGCCGCCAAAGTGAACAACTGCTCTCCCGCCTTTTCCTCCGTCAAATGCTTGGCCAAGTCCTTGATTTTATCCGCATTGGGCAAAATTTCCTCCACCATGCCTTTTTTTTCAACCTGCTTGGCCATCTCCCAAGCCCGCAATAAAGCGGGGAGGACGGCGGGCAACTCCTTGAAAAACCCATTCGGGCCGGGGCGGTTTTTTTCTCCCGATTTAATTTTTTCCCATTGTTCGAGAACATCTTCTGCATTGCTTGCCTTGGAATCGCCAAAAACATGGGGATGCCTGCGGATCAGTTTGTTGTTAATCTCCGCTGCCACGTCGTCAAAGGCGAAATGGCCCGCCTCCTCGGCCATGCGGGCGTGAAAAACCACTTGCAGGAGAACATCTCCCAGCTCCTCCCGCATGTGCTCCATGTCTCCCCGGTCGATGGTCTCCAGCAACTCCGCGCACTCTTCTATCAGGCACCGGGCGATCGACCGGTGATCCTGCTCCAAATCCCACGGGCAGCCGCCCGGGCTCCTCAAGCGGGCCATCGTCTCCTTCAACTCCTGCATCGCGTTCGACATGGGATCGAACATTGGTTAAACGCCCCGGCGTGGCAAGCGGGAGGGTGAGGGAACGGAAAAATTACAAGGGAGGGATGGCTAAGTTTCGCGATCTGAAAGTAGGGCAAGCCGGGATCTTCGACACAGTGCTTCCCACCGGTTCCGTGCGTGCAGGAGCGGCCTTCCGCCTGCCCGGCCTGCCTGTCTGTCGGCAGACAGGCCCCGACCATCCGCAAAAAAGGCCGGTCCCGAGCGGGACCGGCCTTGCCAAAACAAAACCAGGCGGCGGTTTGGCCGCCGGCTGACTGATTAACCGATTACGGCAGCAGAGCCGCTTCCACCACCGCGCGGGCGCGGTAGAAAGCCTGGCCTTCGCCGCCGCTGACCGAAGTCGTCCACTCAAAACGGGTGTAACCGTCCGGAGCGCCGCCCACCGCCACCGTCGGGTCGATCCCGAAAGCGAATTTTTGGGTGTTGGTGAAACCGTCGCCGGCCGGATTCGCGCCCGTTTCGGCGTCGGCCCCGCTCAACCCGAAGGAAGCCGCCCAGTCGGCGAAAGCGCCGTCCGGGTCGGGATCGGCTCCGGTGTGCTGAAGCACCCCTTCGCCGGTCAACTCCCAGCCGGAGGGCAGGCTCATGCTGGCGAAGGTCAACGCGGCCTCCCCGGTGAACAATTGGAAGGTGGCCGAGGTGCCCGGCTCAAACGGCTCGAAGGTGACCGTCAGGTTCGCGTTGCTGAAATCGGTCGCCGCGTCGGCGGTGATGGTGCCCTCAGTGGAAGCATCCACCACGATATTCAAAGCGGCGCCTTCCAAGAAGCCGGTGTTGTTCAACGTCAGGGTGTCCTCGGACGTGAGCGCTTGCACCACCCCCAAATTGAGGTTTTCCACCGTTCCGGTGCCGGACAAGGCGCCCGTAACCGTGATGCCGTTTCCGGTGCCCTGAACCAGCGCGCCGGTACCGACTGCCAATCGGCCGTCAATGGTGCCTGCCCCGGTAAGAATCGAGGGAGTCTCAATGGACACTTCACCGGTTTCACCGGTTTCGTCGTCGGCCACCAGTTCAATGGTACCACCGTCCAGCGTGACCGTACTGTCTCCGCGCAAGACAAAATTGGCATCGGTGGCAATCACGCCGCCGTCGCTGATTTCAATCGTGGCAATCCCGCCGGTTGGCTCCAATGAGGGCGTGGCCCCGATGCGGGCGTCACTTCCGGCATGGATGCGGGAATTCTCCCCGCTCACCAGCACATGGCCCACCGCGGTGTCTTCCCGCGCAACGTATAAAACGCCGCCATGATTGATGGTTCCGCCCCCGGTCACATTGATGGTTCCGTCACCCTCGCGACCGGCGTAGAGAAAGCCCTCGGCTTGGACGT
>PXDN01000189.1 GCA_003566375.1 Opitutia bacterium | reverse complement strand
CGGGCCTCCTGATTCGCCGCCTGAAGGCTGGCGCTCCCAAGAGCCGCCATGGGAGCGCCCTGCTTCAGCATGCGGTGTGCAAGGGGAGCGCCCAGCTTCAAGCGGGCGACATGCGGTGTGCAAGGGATTACATCGGGCCTTCGGTTCGCCTGTCTGAAGCACGACGCTCCCAAGGGCCGACCAGCGAAAGAGAGCTTGCTTAACCGGTCGCAGTGGGGCGTTGGTGGAGCGGATTGAATTCGAAGTGGGTGGGCTTTTTAACAATCCATTCAAACTTTCCGTTTTGAATCTTTCGGAAAACGGGGCATTTTAGAGGTCTCCTAAACCGTTTGATCGCGGTTCTTCACTTCATCACACGCCCATGATCCATCAAAGCCTCTGTTCCTCCATCCGGAAGGGAACGGCCGTTGCCGGCCGCGCCTTGGCGGCGGCGTTTTTTATCATTGGATTCGCCGGCACGGGCTTCGCGGCGCCTATTGGCGGTGACGGGCCTCCCCCCGGTGCCGGTGTGGCCGAGGTGCTGGCGGAACACGATTTGCGCAATCCCGAAGAACGCGCCGCCGCGGTCGCCGCCATTCGCGAAATCCAGGTGGAGCGCCGGGAGGCGGCCCGGCAAACGGCTCTCGCGCGGGGATTGCCGGAACGAATCGAACGGGCCGACGGCACCGTCAAGGAAATCGCCGACATCGACGAAGAGGAGCGGTTGCTCTATTTCATCACCCACAATGACAACGCCGCCATTTCGACCGGAGCCAACATTCTGCAAGGTTCGGCCATCGGTCTCGACGGGGTTGGGATTCTCATCGGAATGTGGGACGGCGGGGCGGGGCGCGCTTCCCACCAGGAGTTTTCCGGTGGGCGGTTGCAGATCATGGACGGGTCCTCGCCCATCAATCACGCCACCCATGTGGCCGGGACGCTCGCCGCGGCCGGGGTGGTGGCCCGGGCCAAAGGCATGTCGCCCGCCGCCATGGTGCAATCCTACGACTGGAATAACGACAAATCCGAGATGACCGCCCGTGGCGCCACCGGCCCCGGCCAGACGGATAAATTGTATTTGTCCAACCACAGCTACGGATTCATTTCCGGTTGGTTCCGCACCGGGGGATCGAGCCCGGCTTACATTTGGTACGGCTCCGGAAGCACCGCCTCTTCCTCCGATCCGCGTTTCGGGCAATACAACACCCAGGCGCGCGACAGTGACGCGCTGGCCTTCAACGCGCCCTACTACCTGATGTTCCGCAGCGCGGGCAACGACCGCGCGGACAATCCCTCCAACGGGCAATCGGTCCAGCTTTCCCCCGGCAGCACCTCCACCGTCACCTACGACTCGTCCATCCATCCCCCCGGCGACGGGGTTTACCGGGGCGGGTTTGACACCATCAGTTTTGACGCGGTAGCCAAAAACGTGATGACCGTGGGCTCGGTTTCGGATGCCGTTTCCAGCGGGCAACGCGATGTGTCGCGGGCGTTCGTTTCCAATTTTTCCTCCTGGGGGCCGACCGACGACGGGAGGATCAAACCCGATATCGTGGCCAACGGCGAGGTCCTCTATTCCACCACCAACGGCGGCAACACCTCCTACGGGAATTTGAGCGGCACCAGCATGTCGGCACCCAACGCCGCCGGCACGGCCGCCCTGTTGATTCAAAAATACGGCAGGCTGTTTCCCGGCGAAGCGATGCGCGCCAGCACCCTCAAGGGATTGCTCATCCACACGGCTGACGATTTGGGAAATCCCGGCCCCGACTACCGTTACGGCTGGGGTTTGCTCAACGGGGAAGCCGCCGCCGCATTGATGCGGGATCACGCGGAGAATCCCTTGAAAATCCGCATGACGGAAAACCTGCTGACCTCCGCCGCTGTCTCGGCCAGCCACGAATTCGTGTGGGACGGCGTCTCGCCCATCCGCGCAACCCTGAGCTGGACGGACCCGGCCGGAAGCGCCACCACCGCCCATGACAACCGCTCCTCCCGCTTGCGAAACAATCTCGACCTGCGTGTGATCGGTCCCGACGGGAGCGCGCATTATCCCTACGTCATGCCGTTTGTCGGCACCTGGACCCCGGAATCCATGAATCTGCCCGCCACCACCGGGGTCAACAACACCGACAACGTGGAACAGGTTTACATCGAATCGCCGCCGGCGCCGGGGACCTACCGGGCGGTCATCAGTTTTCAAGGCACCCTGGCCAACAATCAACAAGTCTATTCCCTGCTCGTCAGCGGTTCGGCCGCCGAGGAACCGCCTCCTCCCCCGCTCACGGTGACCGGGGTCTCTCCGCCGACCGGCTCCTCCGGCAACACGGTCACGCTCGACATTAGCGGCACGGCCCTCGCCACCGCCACCGGCGCCCGGCTCACCCGCAACGGCTTCGCCGACATTCCGGCGGCCAATTTGCGCGTGGTCGGCGACACCCTCCGCGCCGAGGTGGACCTCGCCGGCGCCGCCGAAGGGGAGTGGAACCTGGAGGTGTTCAACGCCGATGAAACGGCGGTGCTGCCCAACGCGTTCTCGGTGACGGTCGCCATCTTCAGCGAGAATTTCGACGGCACCGTCAACGGCTGGACCACCCAGGCGGTCACCGGAAGCAACGCCTGGGTGTTGAGCACCGCCCAGGCGCACACGCCGCCGACTTCCTACTTTGCGCCGGGGCCGTCCACCCTCACCACCACCCGCTTGACATCGCCTCCCATCAGCATTCCGGCCAACGCGTCCGACCTGCAGCTCAAGTTTTGGCACAATTTCAACCTGCAATCACCGCGGGATGGCGGGCGGTTGGAAATCTCCACCGACAACGGGTCCAGTTGGTTCGGGGTGGAGGATGCCGGGTCGGGCGTGGTTTTCGCCAGCAATGGCTACAACACGCTGATTCGGGACATCGGGCGTCCGAACACCCGCACCGAATTTGACCGGCTCGAAGCGTGGTCCGGCAACAGCAACGGGTTTATCGAAACGGTCCTCAACCTGACCGACACCGCCAAATTCGCCGACCGCACCCTTCGTTTTCGCTGGGTGATCGCGACCGATTCCTCGGTGGCCAGCCACGGTTGGTATTTGGACAGCATCGTGCTCTCCGGCGGCGGCGATCTGGTCAATCAGGCGCCGGTCATCGTTTCGCCCGCGGCCACCGCCACCGATGAATCGGTCACCGAGGACGAAGTCACCTTTCATTTGGTGCCGGGAACCTCCGTGGACGCGTCGGTGGAGGCGACGGACGACGGAGGACCCGAAAATCTGACCTACACGTGGAGCGCGAGCGGACCCGCCCCCGCGTTTTTCCTGCCCAACGCCTCCAACGCCGCTTCCAGCACCACCGCTTCCTTTGAGGAACTCGGGGATTACGAAATCACCGTTACGGTGACCGACGCCGGCGGACTCTCCACCACCAGCGGGGTCAACGTCCGGGTTGTTCCCCTGGCGACGGCTCTGGAAATCGACCCACGTTCCGCCAGCCTCCCGTTTGGGGAGAGTTTGCAGTTCAGCGCCACCCTGTTGGACCAGTTCAACACCCCGTTGGCGGAGCAGCCCTCCTCCTTTTCCTGGTCGGCCACCGGCGGCGGGATCAGCGGGGACGGTTTGTTCACAGCCCTGGAAGTGGGTGAAAATTTTACCGTGGCGGCCTCCGCTCCCGGCGATTTGGCTCCGGACGGGGAAAGGTTGACCGTTCACGGCGGGATCACTGATTTCGCGCTGGTGACGGTGACCCCCTTGGAAGCCGGTGTGATGTTGGGCAGCTTGGAACAAATCTTCGATGGGTCCCCCCGCGAAGTGGCGGTGACCACGGATCCACCGGGGCTGGCGGTGTCCGTGACCTACGACGATTCGGAGGAACCGCCGGTCAACGCCGGTTCTTATGCGGTGGAGGCCGTGGTGGTGGAGCCCGGCTACCAAGGCGGCGCTTCCGGCACGCTGGAGGTTGGGAAAGCGGTTGCCACGGTCTCGCTGGGGAATCTGGAACAGGTTTTTGACGGGACGCCCCGCGGGGTGACGGCTTCGACCGAGCCGGAAGGATTGGCGGTGGTTGTCACCTACGACGGGGAATTGGAGCCGCCGACGGAGGTCGGCAGCTATGCGGTGGCGGCCGTGGTGGATGACCCGAATTATGAGGGCGGCGCCAGCGGCACGCTGGAGGTTTTGCCCGCTTCGGAGGAGGAGCCTGATTACGACTCGTGGCGCGACGGATTTTTTGGCGAAAACTCGGAGGAGAATCCCGATGCCGCTCCCGGTGCGGATCCGGACAGGGACGGCCTTAACAACTGGGTTGAGTTCCATCTCGGCACCGATCCGCTTGACCCGGATTCCCGCCTGCGGTTTTCCATCCATCGGGTGAGCGGTGGAACGGATTTGCAATTGACCGTGCAACCGGCGGTGGATCGCGGCACTTTTTTCCTGCAAACCGCCGAAAGTCCGGAGGGACCGTGGGCGGAACCCGTGGAGATTCCGGTGGAGGCGGGGGTGCCTCAACTCACCCTTCCCGCATCCGGCGAGGGTGGTCGGCAGGTATACCGCCTTATTTATCAAGCGCCGCCGCTGCCGTGACCCGGGAGTTGGGAATTATTTCCCAACCGTTCGGGGTGAAAGGGGTGGTAACCCCACCAACATCCGTCAGCGAAAAATCGAATTATTCTATTAACTCAATGATGGATAGCAGCATATTGAATTTCTTAAAAATTGGCACGTTGGTTGCATGGGTAAAGAGCATCAGGCAAGGGAAACTTAAACCAACAATCATCAACCATCAACATCACACTCATGATGAAACACACCAAAACACTGTTCGCGGCCGCCATGGCGGCCTCCTTATTCTTCTCCTCTCAGGCCGTGGTTTCCGCGGATGAACCCGAGCGGCCAACACCTCCGGCACCCGAGCGCCCGGAAATTCCCGACGGTGTCAAAGAGCTGATCGACGCCTTCCGCGCCGAACGGTCTGACTTGACCGATGCCCGCCGGGAATTGGCCGAGCAACTCCGTGACGCCACGGAAGAGGAACGCGCCGATTTGATCGCCGCTTTCCGCGAGGAGTATGGTGAACGTATCGCCGCCAACCGCGATCTTGGCCAACGGATTCGTGATTGGATCCAGGAAAACCGTCCCGAGCGTCCGGAGCGTCCGGAACGTCCCGACCTTCCTTCCCGTCCGGAAATCCCGGACGAAGTGCTCGCGATGAGCGCGCAATTCCAGGATGTTCGCCGGGAATTGGTGGAAGAACGGATGGCTCTCCGGGATGAAGTCCGCGACATGACCGAGGAGGAGCGCCGCGCCGCTTTTGAAGCCCTGCGCGACGCCCAGCAGGAACGGGTGGAAGCCCAGCGCCAACTGGCCCGCGACATTCGCGACGCCCGGCGCGCGGCCATCGAAGACCGCCGTCCCTAATCCTTTCCCTCCGCCTGCCGAACGTCTGTTCCATGGCCGCCCGAAACCGGCGGCGTGGGGCAGGCGTTCTTTTTTCTTTGCCGGCGCGGAAGCTTCCCCACATACCCATTGCGTTGTCGTTGCACTCTGTTTTTTTCCGAATACCGCATGAATTGTTCGATCCTTTCCGCTTTGTGTGTTTGGGTTTTGGTTACATCCGCCCCCTTGGTTGCGTCCCCTTTGAAATGGGTTTTCCCAGTTGGTCATCCGGTCGAATCT
>PXDN01000041.1 GCA_003566375.1 Opitutia bacterium | reverse complement strand
ATTTTCGTCCGTGTGGCGAATGCCGCCGCCGCTCAACACAACCCCTCGCCTTGACCCGGCCGGGCGGTCTCCCCCGCCCGAAATCCGGGGAGGTAAGGTGAGCTGTGTACGGATATCGCGGATACACCCGAAATTTGGCCTCCCGGCGTCGGAGTTGCCAACGAGCGGCCGATTTTAGTGCTCACCTGTTCACGCCGCGGGCCTCCGCCAAACCGTTTCCAAGTTTCGGTGAATAATTCAGGCTAGACTCTTGACAGAAAGGGTGCGGGTGCGGACTTCACTCAATTTGTCAAAAATCAAGACCTGACGTCTTCTTGCCCTTTCTAGAGACACTGATTTGCAAATGCAAAACCAAGTTACGAACCAAAAAACAAATAAAACCAAAACTCGCGATATTAATTTAATTTTATGATTCTCGGAAGGCAAAAGGGGTCGGCCCTGGAAGGCAAAAGGGAAGGCAAAAGGGGTCGGAAGGCAAAAGGGGTCGGCCCTTACGGAAGGCAAAAGGGGTCGGCCCTTGAATTTTTGCATTGCTGTTTCAACAGGGCAAAATTGAGCCGGTTAAAAAAAACGATCACGGCCCGTCAAGCCATCGGTATGCTTCGCTTATGGCTGAAGGGGGTCCGGTCCGAATTCATACGTATCCGGGTGCGGGTTGATCTCGAATGAGCGGGAGGTCGCCTTTTCACGAAAGATCAGGTCGCAGAAATCGAACAACGCGGCCCAGTCCCGTTCGTTTTGGGCGTGGCCGCCATCGCGCCAATGCAGCGCCTGACGGTCGCCGGCGCCCAGCCATTCGAAAACCGGTTGCGCGGCCAAATGAGCCAGGGCGGTCCCGTAAGGGTTGGCCCACCAATCGTGGCGGGCGTGGGTGTTGACCAGAGCGCGCGGAGCGACCGCGGCTCGGAGGGTGTGGGCATCAAAGGGCAGACGCTCCTCCTTTCCCACAAATTCCATGAGCCGTGGCGACCACCAATGAGGGAAATTTCTTCGGTGATGGTCCAAGGTTTGTTGGCGCTGGTCAGGGTCGAAGAATCGCCAGCTCGCGGTTCCGCCCGCACCGGATGAATTCGGCGCCGTGATGGTTATTCGCTCGTCGTAAATACCCGCGCACAAGGCTGCTTTTCCACCGCGGGAATGACCGGTGGCGACGATCCGCTCCGGATCGACGTATTCCCTTTCGACCAAAGCATCGATCATTACCGAATACGCCCAGGCCCAGGCTGCGATCACTCCCCAATCCCGATACTCCGGATAAAGGCCCATAACGCCTTCATCGCGCCGGTTTGGCGCATCGGTCGCCACGTCTTGTCGCAGGAATTTAACCAAGACGTAGCCCCGCTCGACGGCCCGCTCATTGGCAAAGGCCTGGTGCTCGATCACGGAGGGACGGTTATTCACCCAATTGGCCTCTTCATCCGTGAGTCCGCCGGTGTCGAAGAGGAACCGATCATTCTTGATAATGACGGGAAACCGGCCGGGACGATCGGGGCGCAGCACCGCCGCGCGCACGTTTGCCGAACGGCCGTCCCGCTCGATAACCATCTCCCAGTTTTCGATCACCCCCTTCCCCTCGACGGCGGGCCGGGCGTTTCTCAAGATCCATTCAGTCGCTTCGGGATTCGGAGGCATCGTGCCGTAAAGATAGTGCGCGAGCATGGTTTTAAGGTATTCGCGATGTTTGGGCCAAACCTCCGGATCGGTGATCGGAGTGCCACCGATTCGCTGAAGGGGGTTGGGCAATCCTTGATGCGCTGGCAATTCCATGACACTCGGAAAGGCAGTGACCTTATGATCGCCAGCCGGAGCGCCATCGTTTCCATGCCCGGCGGCGCACATCGCCAGGAACCAGAGTAACAGAGTGGACTTTCTCAATCGCATCCTTTCGTATTGCCTCCCCCGCAAGATCGGCGTTACCAATAAACAATATTCGTTGCGGTCCCATGCATTCAGCTTTCTCCCTATCATGTCAGATCCGATTATTACCCAGTGCCGCCGACTTTCCACCCTTAAAACAACTGCGTTTCGGCTGACGTTTTTCGCTCTAACGGTTTGTCTGACGCCCGCTTCCCTTTCGGGGCAGGATGCGGAGCCGGCTCGTCCCCACGACGAGGAGATACGGGAAATTCGGCAGGAGGCGTTGAGGTTGGTCCGCGAGCGGGATTTCGAGGCCGGTTATGCATTGTTACTCCGGCAGGAAGCGCGGGCGCGCGAGGTCGACGACGCCTATTGGCTCTATCTGGCGTTGTGGGAACAGGCGCTGCACTACGCCCGCCTCAGAGAGCCGACGCGCGCGATCCAACTGTACGAAGAAGCTTATCAGTCGTTGCTCGAATGCGAAAAGGAACGGGTTCGGCAATGGTTCTTTCGTTTGATGCTCCTGAATAATTTGCAACTCAAGAATCGGAGTGTCGGCAGATTCGGCGAAATGCTCCGTCTGCACCGGCTCGCCGAGGACGCCGCGAAGGAATACCTGGCCGAAGTTCACGGGATCGCCGATCCGCAACTGGATCTTTACGACCTCGACAGTCCGCACCTGGCGGTTGATTTTCCAAGCCGGACCCTCGACCTTCTCGTGCTGCATCAGTCCGATTTACGCGAGCACGCCGGCGAACACGAGGCATCGATCCTTCTTCTCCAGCGCATGGCGGAAAAGCTCGAAAACATCGCCCGGCACGATGCGTGGACCCGGCTGGATCAGGGAAGGGCTTACTCCAAGTTGATCTGGCAGCTTAACCTGATTGGCAGGACCTCCGAAGCCGACGACTATAGCCAACGCCTTTTGGAGCTGGAAGGCGTTCGCCATGTGCCAGGCTATCACTTGTTGCGCGAACGAGTGCACGCCGCGCGGCGCGCCATTCGCGCGGGAGAGCCGCCGGAAGAGTTTCTGCCGGGCGCCGAAGAGGCCGTTCGCCAATTGCGGGAGGGGCGCTATTCGCCCGCCATGTTCGAAGCGGAGTCGGCGCTCATTCGGATTTACGCTTTCCTTGGCCGGAACGAGCGCGCGCTTTCGATGTTCGACGATCTGATCGAAGAGATGCGGGACGCATCCATCGACCTGGTATTGGCCCATCGTCTCATGGACCGGGCGGAACTGCGCATAACCCTCGACAAACTCGAGGACGTTGAAGCCGACCTGTTCGAAGCCATTCGATTTCTCCGCGAATCCGGCATGTGGATAGATGAGATCCGCGCTTACAGGATCTACAGCCGGTATCTTGCAAAAACGGGGCGCGCGACGGAGGCGCTCCGCGTCGCCAATCGCGGGCTTTTCCTCGCCGAACGCTTCAATAATGATTCCCATCGCGGAGCCCTCCAGCGCGTTCGCGATCGCGTGAGCGAGGCCATCGATGCGGACCTTTCCGAGGCCCTCGTCGATCTCCAGCCCATCCAAATGACCGCGACGGTGGCCGCGAACGAGTTCGCGCGGGGCCGGTTTGTTGTCATCAACCCCGGAATCACGTCCGCCGAGGGAACGCTGGAAGTCCAGGGAAGGATCGGCGCTCATCACTGGAACGCCGGGCGCGGCGCCTGGGCGGTCGAAATACTGCCTGAGGGAGAGGAGACGCTCCTTTCCCGCCGCATCGTCGTGGAACCCGGAAAACAAGTGGTCCTTTTCCTGGAAACCGCCGTGAACGAAAACAACAACCGCGGTGAAGCAACCATCACTTGGAACGGGCGGGAAGACCAGACGGCAACCTGGTCTTACGATCTCGGCCCGGAGCAAAAGGTGACTTCCCTCGTGACGGGAAATCTCGCGATGGAAAACCCGTTCTTTCCAATGCCGATGTATCACGAAATCTACTACCGTGGCGGCGGCGATGACATCCGGAACATTCGGGTCCGGTCCAGCCATCCCGCGCGGATTGAGCTTGTGGACGGAACCACCCGGAACCTTTTGGCGGTCGATGCGACCGGTGACGGCGCGTTCGACGGGCCTGGCGACATCCTTTTGGTCGATACCCACCGGAACAACTTTCCGGAGCTGATGCTGAAAGGAGATGAAGGCATGGCGATAGTGGAACTCTACGTTTTCCCCCACGCCGCCGAAGCGGACCAAATCGAAATCGGGGTCGAACTGCTGGAGGAAAACGGGTGGACGCCACTGGGGACCTCCACTCTCGTGCCGACCCGGGTTGGAAAAGAAACCGACCCTTGAATTTATACCATCGGTCGGAAAAGGGTGCCATGGTATTTACAGGAACCGGTTCCTCCGTCCGCCGACCGCGGTGGCGCAAGACTTCCCCGGCGCGGGCGTCGGTGAATTCTCCGTTTTCAATCGCGGCCACTCCGTTCACCAATACGTAAACCATGCCTTCGGAGTAATGGTTGGGATCCTCGAAGGTGGCCGGATCGTTCACCTTGGCAAAATCGAACACCACGATGTCGGCCGCCGCTCCGGGACGAAGGGTGCCGCGGTTATCCATGCGAAACACTTGGGCGGCCACCCCGCTCATGCTGGCAATGGCCTGTGGAAGATCCAACACTCCCTCCTCGCGGACATATTTGCGGAGCTTCCGCGCGTAGGAACCGTAGGTGCGGGGATGCGGTTGGCCGCTGCCGAAGGTCGGCAAGCCGCCGTCCGTGCTGGTGATGGTGAACGGCTGGCGCATGAAGCGGTGGATGTCGTCCTCGTGCATGTTGTGGGAGATGATGCCGGGAGAGTCGCGGCTGAGAATGTCCAGCACCGCGTCCACCGGCTCCATGCCGGATTCATCGGAGCGCCGGGGTCCCTCGCGGGCGATTTCATCCAGGAAGCGTCCCGATCCCCGGTGTTGAATGCGCTCGGGACCACCCCGGCGGGCGATGTTTTCAATGGTCTCTTCCCGGATGCGCGCGCGCAGTTCGGGATCCTTCAACCGTTCGCGGAAGGCACCCATGCCGCCCTCGCGCGCCCAAGCCGGAATCAACGCCGAGGCAAGTCCGGTGGCCGAGGCGGCATACGGGTATTGGTCGGCCCAAACCTCCACGCCGTCGGCGCGGGCGGCGGCAAGCCTGCGGACGATTTCCTTGGAATCTCCCCACACGTTGGGTCCCAGACATTTGATGTGGCTCACCACGCCGGCGACTCCGCTGGCGCGGGAAATATCGATGATCTCTTGCACGGAGGCGATCACCCCGATGTCGTAATCGGATTCGTCGCGGATGTGGCTGGAGTGAACCCCGTCGTATTCCGCCGCGATTTTGGCCAGTTCGATGACTTCCCCGGTTTCGGAAAAGGTGCCGGGGGTGTAAAACAAACCGGACGTGAGCCCGAAAGCGCCCTGTTCCATCGCTTCCCGCACCATGCGCCGCATCGCCGTCATTTCCGAATCGGAGGGCGCCCGGTCGTGAACCCCGCTCATGGCGGAACGCCGGACACTGTTGTGGCCGATCATGAGGGCGACATTCACCCCGGGTCCGGCTTCCTGGATCGACTCGCGCTGCCGGGCCAAATCGACCGGCCCTCCCCCGTCGGGATTGATGACCACCGTGGTGATGCCTTGGGCGAGTTGGGCGCGGGCGACCGACCGATCGGCATTGGTCAAGCCGCCGCTGGCATGCGAGTGGGCGTCGATAAATCCCGGAGCGACGTGCAATCCGTTGGCGTCAATCACTTGACCGGCCCGGTCGGCCAAATGGGAAAGATCACCGATGGCCACGATGCGGCCGCCGCGAACGGCCACGTCGGAACGATAGAGCGGTCCGCCGGTGCCATCCACAATGGTCCCTCCTTGAATCAGCCAGTCCACCGCTTCTCCGGCGGCGCGGGAGATGGGGGGGGCCAGCGTGAAAACGGCCAGGATTAGCAACAGGGATGAGAGTCCCGTGGTTAAGGAGGTTTTTTTCATCATAATTTTTTCACCGCTATCCCCGCTAACGGAAACCATCGCCGATCAGCCGGAGAAGCACTGTTTGTTAAGCATCTTTTCGAAAAACCGGGGAACGGGGCAACACCAAAGCTCATGCGATATCGGCGGCTTAACAGCGCGCCCGTTACCGTGGCAGGGCGCGCAGGAAGCGACGGGTTTGGCGGAACAAGCCGCCGCTTTCGGGACGATAGCGGTCGGGGCCGAAACGGACCCGTTGCAGGCCCGCCATCAACATTTGAAACCGGGCTTCGTCCGCGCGGACGGCGCGATCCCGCAAGGCGCGCAGGCGCTCCAAATACTGGCTGGCCCGCATGCGCACGGGATCCTGGTCGCGGGACGCCCAGGAAATGAATCTTCGCCTGAAATCGGAGCCGAAAATGAAGGTGAACAAAAACGCGGTCAAGCCCACCACCGTGAGCATACCCAGCCCCTCCAATGCCCAGCGAACGGAACGGGGGCCGGTCAGCCAATGCCGCAATCCCTCCCGCGCGGTTTGCCAATGCTCGCGCAGCTGCAATCCGGCCCATTGCTGGCGAAACCAGGAAATGGCCATAAATTGAGACTGCTGGTCGAAGCTGACCACCCGGCGGTACCAAAGCATCCGCAGGCTGTCCAGGTAGGCACCCAAACTGGAATCCTCGCCAAACCCGGCAAACAGTTCATCCACATCCCCATCGAAGCCCCCGCCGCCGGGAGTCGGGTCCATGCGGAACCAGCTGTCAATCCCGTCGAAAACCTCGACCCAGGCATGGGCGTCGGAGTTGCGGACCATGAAGTAATTTTCGAAGGTGTTCCAAGTGCCGCCGCGGAATCCGACCACCGCGCGGGCGGGAAACCCGGCGGTGCGGCAAAGCAAAATCAACGCTCCGGCAAAGGCCTCGCAATGGCCGGGTGAGCCCGAGCGCAACCAGCGCACGACATGATCGCCGCGCTCATGGTCGAGCGTATAGGTCATGCTGTACGTGTGGTTGGCCTGCAGGTAGGCGGTCGCGCGCGCCGCGAAATCGCGCGCGTCTAGATTTTCCCCGCCGTCGATTATGCGAACGAGATCTTCCAGGGTTTCCAAATCCTCGGGGCGGGCGGGCACGAGCAAAGTGGTGTCGGGGTAGTTGTAATACTCCACGTCCATATAAAGGTCCACTTCGGGGAAAAACGGGAAATCGAGAACGTTCTCCTCAAAATCCGGATCCCGGAACTCGGTGGTGACTTCCATGTTGTCCACTTGGTACACCGTCATGGAGCGGGAGCCCCGGTTCATGCCGATGGCGTGAAACACTTCCAGGAAATTAAACGTGGCGTCGCTTTGAAAACGCACCCGTTCAAAATAACCGGTTAGCGGCAAATACCGCCCGGCACCGCCCTCCAGATAAAACGTCCACCGGTTCTCGGGCAGCCTCCCGGCGGCCTCGTCTCCTTCCCCGTCTTCCCCTTCGGCGACAAGGAGAATGTTGGGCGACCATTCCCGCACCTTGGTCAGGGGCCGGGCGTGGTGAATCACCGGGCGGGAAACTTGAAACGTGCCGTTGTTATAATCATCCAGCACCAGCATGCGCCAGTAGGGATCGGGAGGAATGGTGTCGCGGGAACCGACTTCGACGCGCAGGGCGATGCTGTTGTCGTTGCGGATGTTGGTGATGTCGTTGAAACGAATGGTTTCGCTGAAACCGGTTTGGGTACCGCCGCCGACCCCCATCAGCGCCAGCCGGTGATTCAAATCCACGCGGGGAATCAGCACGAAGAACAAGGCCGCGCACCCAATCACGGAGCCGAAAACCAAGACCCCGGTCAAGGCCGTGCGGGCGCGGAGTTTGGACCAAAGCATGTTGGCAAAAGCGATCCACGAAAACCCCCGCCACGCCTCGCGGGGATCGGTGCTGTCGCGGGCATGGCCGAGCAGGGTCAGGGTGAACAGGAGGGCCATGGAAAGCCCCGCGAAGATGAGAATTTGGGCGAAGAAACTGATGCTGTGAATCTTGACCCCTGAGATGACGATCAAAAAGAGCCCGAGCACGATCAACTGCAAATCCTCCCGCCTGGTCCGGTAGGTGAGCGCCCGGTAAAGAATCAGCAGGATGTTCAACCGAATCAGGGCCGGCATCGGCGTGGCGTTGACGTATATGTCGATGGCGAAAACCGCCACCAGCAGCAAAGGCAACCCCGACCAAAACAGTTTGGGAATCCACGATATCGCTTGCGGACGAAGGGAAACGACCGCGATCAGAAACGCGGTTACCGCCAGATGCCCGTGGATGGCAAATTCCAGATAGGCGGCGGTCCATAAGGACACCAGCGCCAACAGCGAACCGAGAAACCAGTTGATCCGGTATAGCTCGCGCGCACTAAGCTGTGGATACTCTTTTACCTCCGACATAAGCGTTAACGGCTCCGGTTGGAGACGGCTCGAACGTGATGACGTTTCTCACCGCTCCCCGGTTGGAAAGCTCAGAATCCTCCAAGGGAGTGGCCACCGCAAGCCGGTCCTGAAAAAAATCCAAATCCGGGCGGCGTGAAAACCGGAACGTTTCCCGGCCGATGCGGGCGCCCAGCAGACGACCGTCGGCAAACAAATTCTCCGCCAGGGAGGAGACCAGGCTGCACAACCGCTCAAACTGTTCGCCCTCCCGCCAGAGACTTGCCGGGGCGTCCATCGCCAGCACGTAACCGGCCTGGGTCTCGGCGGCGTATTGTTGCACCACCAGCGCGCCCTGCCGAGCGGTCGCCTTCCAGTGGATTTGCCGGTGGGAGTCGCCGTAGCGGTAATCCCGCAGATTGTGGAATTCCCACCCCTGCCCCACCCGCGCCAGCGAACGCCCGGAACGCGGGTTGAAGCCCGCCCCGTGCGCGTGAAAGCGGTACGCGATTTTCCGGGGCCACACCGTGAAGGGAACCGGTTCGCCGCCATTCAGATGTTTTTTCAAAAAACCGAACGGAAACTGTGAGCTGACCGACGCCAGTCGCCAGGCGTCCGGCCCCCTCAATTCCGGGACGAAGACGCATTCCATGCCGATGGTCTCGCCCGGTTCCAACCGCCGGTCCAAGTGAAGGATTTCCCGAAAACCGTTTTTGCCGGCTTCCACCACGAAACTGATGGCGTAGGTGGGGAGCCACCGTTTATTGTTGCGCAACTCCAAAAGCAGCCGGGTTTCCTCACCCGCCCGGATGGTCGGATCCGGCACCATGCGCCAGCAAATCCCGTGAATATTGAACCAGGCGAGGGCCAGGCTCACCGCGATGCAGGAGAGCAAAAGGGAGGCGGTGATGAACAGGACGTTGCTGGTGGTGTTGTAAGCCGCCATCAACAAGCCGAGGGTGACGATGATCAGCACATAGCCAGTGGGGGTCGGCAGCAGGCGCTCTCCTTTGGCCGGGAAAATCATGGCCTTGAGGAAAGGCCACAAACGGAAATTGACCCGCGTCCACGGACGGGCGCCGGGCCCGCGCCATTCACTGGAGGTGTAGGTGAACCCGCCGGCCATGGTCAGGTGGGCCGGGGAATGTTATCCACCATCCGGCTAAGCAAATCCGATATCATCAGCCGCTCCTCCATCGCGTCGGCAACCGGCTTTTTCAAACTCAACCGGTGAATCAACACCGGTTCCACGACAGACAAGACATCCTCGGGCAAAACAAAATCCCGCCCCCGCATCAGCGCGGTGGCCTGCGAAGCAACCTTCAACCCGAGCGCGGCCCGCGTGCTCACCCCGGCTTTCAACTGGCTCTCCCCGCGGGTGGCGGTGACGATGTTCAAAATGAACGCGACCACGCTTTCCTCCAGGTAGATTCCTTTCACACACTCCTGCAATCGGACGATCTCATCCGCCGTCAGCACCGGTTCCAACTGGATGCTTTCGTAGCGGAAATAGGAGTTCCGCAAAATGTCGATTTCGCTGTTGTAATCCGGATACCCCATGTGCAGGCGCATCAAAAACCGGTCCATCTGGCTTTCGGGCAGCGGAAATGTTCCTTCGAAATCAACCGGATTCTGGGTGGCCACCACCATGAACGGCTCGCCAACGGCGTAGGTTTGCCCGTCAACCGACACTTTTCCCCGGTCCATGACCTCCAGCAAACTGGACTGGGTTTTGGGCGTGGTCCGGTTGATTTCGTCGGCCAGGACGATGTTGGCGAAAACGGGACCGTGTTTGAAAACGAATTCCCTAACCGATTCGTCGTAAATGGAGACGCCGATCACATCCGAGGGAAGCAAATCACTGGTAAACTGGATGCGCGAAAACCCGCAATCGATGCTTTTGGCCAGGCAGTAGGCCAAGGTGGTTTTGCCCACTCCGGGCAAATCCTCCAGCAACAAGTGACCGGAAGCGATGAAACAGGTAATCTCCTGATCAATCACATCTTCCTTTCCCTTCAGGTATAGCCCGATATTGGTCTTTAGTTTGCGCAAAGCCAAACTGGCTTCCTCTACCGGTGTTTCTTGGGTGGCCTCCTTCATTCGTGGCTAAGAAAATGCGGGGGCACCCCCGGAAATGCAAGCAGCAACCCGAATCTGCCGTCCGACCGCCGCGGAAACCTGCCGCGGGGGGAGTTGCCTCCGCTCAATCGCGAATGGAGAACTCCTCCATCACCACGTGTGTCGGCTTGACGCCGGCTTTGTCGAACAGGTCGCGCAAGGCATCCATCATCGGGCCGGGGCCGCACACGAAAAACAGGTGTTCGCCCAACGGTCGCCGGAGCAGTTTGTCCAGATAGCCCCGATCGATGAACCCTTCTTCGTCGGATAAATGGGGCAGATAGCGGAGCCGGGGCAACCGTGCGGCCGTTTCGGCAAGCTCCCGATCATACACCAGCGACTCCCGGTCGGGTGCCGAATAGACCAGCGTCGTCTCTCCCGTCCTCTCCTCCATCGCCTTGGATCCGACAATGCTGACAAATGGGGTAATTCCGATGCCGCCGCCAATCAACACCGCCGGCAAATCCGGCCGTTCCCACAAAACCTCGCTGAAATGCCCGTAGGGGCCCCACAGGCGCGCCCGTTCTCCCGCGCGGATATTGCCCACATCGCTGGTCCAATCCCCCAGGCGCTTGATGGAAAGCCGAAGCAGCGGCGATTCAGGCGGACTCGAGACACTGAACGGGTGAGGCTCCTCGCTGACCGCGTCGGCATCAAAAGAGATGTAAACAAATTGACCGGGCCCGACCGCCATCGGGCGGCCCTTCGGCTCCAGCCAAATCTCGGTGACCTTGTCGCCCGCCTCCTTCACCTCCTTGGTGACGTAGTCGAACTGGGGTCCGATGAACCGGTACAACACCCGAATGTACACGTAGCACGCCAAGCCAACCGCCACCCACACCCCGTGCCAAAGGGCCAGCATCGGGTAAGTGACAATTTCTCCCTTGGAAATCACCGCGTGAACCACCACCAACACCATCAGCAGTCCAAAAAAATCATGGGTGCGCTTCCACCGGTGGTAGGCGATTTTCCAATATATGGAAAGGACCACCAGCAGCGTGAAAGCCGCCAGGACAATCAAGCCGGTGTTGCGGACCCAGTCCCCGGAAAACCAGAGATAGCGGAAAAAGCCCCCCACCGAATCGGAATGTGCCACCGCGAGAAAAACCGGGTGCAAAAAAATCAGAAAAAACGCCGTCTCCCCCACCTTTCGGTGGGCTTGGTACACCTTGTCCAAGCCCCCGAACAGCACCTCCACCACCCGGAAGCGGGTGGAGAGAATGAATGCCCAGCACATCAGGATCAACGTCCCGTGACTCCCCACCTTGGCCGGGTAAATCCATGGATTTTCATGGAGCCCCTCCCCGCGCCACATTGCCAACAACCAAAGCGCGATGCTGATCACCACCGTGGCGGCGATCAGGCAATATCCGAACCAATGGCGGCGGGTTTGACGAATGGAAGGCATGGTCTCCCCTTCATGACCGACAAGTGTTCAAAACTCAAGCACGCGCGGAACAACCGTGCATCCGGCAGTGGCAGGGCCGGAACGTTGCATTCATTTTCGGCCCTCTTGGCGGAGGGCTTGGATGCGGCCTTCGATCATCCAAGTGCGAACTTGCAGGGCAAAGGGGTCGCGGATGGTGAGATGGTGAAGGAGAATGCGCAGCCGGTTGATGGCGTATTTGCTGATAAGTTGCCGGTAGCGCTTGGGACGGATGGCGTTGAGGGAGGAACCGACGCCGCGGTAGAACCGGCGCACGTAAGCGGGCGTCATTCGCTTTCGCGGGACCCGGTGGCGGAGAGTGGCGGAAAGAACCCAGGAACCGGAGGCAGACCCGTTGAGAAGGTATTTCATGATCTCGGTTTCTTCCATGCTGAGGAGGTGGTGACCGCGCCGGCCGAGTTTCACGGAGAAGGGCTGACGCGGGAGGGCGGCTTTGCGAAACGCAAGGTTGGCGCCAACGGGAAGAGCCCCGTTCGGATCCGTAATGGAAGTCTCCGTGACGGTTTCCGCGGTTAAACCAAAGACCGGTTGAAGCAATTTCATGTGGGCAGCCATCCAAGGCTCGACCGTGCCCCCGAAGTGCGGCTGCACGGGCCCGCCGAGAAAGGCGACTTGAGGCGGCGATGTGTGGATGGCTTCAGTGTACGCTTCGAGCCAGCCGGCGACGAAAAAAACATCGTCGTCAACAAAGACGACCCAGTCGCCGCGACTTTCGCACACCGCAAGGTTGCGGGCATGGGAGAGGCCGAGCGTGTTTTCGCGGCGGTATACGATGGCGGGAAACTCGCGGCAAACGGCCGGGGTTTGGTCAGTCGAAGCATTATCAACAACGAGAAATTCCCATTCGGCGGGGAGAGTCGGATAAAGGTTGAAAAAACTGTCAAGGGTCTCGCGGAGAATGGAGTCGCGGTTGTGGGTGCACACCGCGATCGTGAAGGAAGGCGCGGGGGAGGTCTCGGCGTGTTGCGGGTTATTGGTTTTCATGAACGTTGGCTGGGGAGCTTGCGGTGAGCCTTACCGGGGGGGCAGCCGGAGTGGCAGACAAATCAAGAGGAAGGAGGAGTTGGTCAAAGGCGTCGCCCAGGACCCATTGCAATGTTTTACGGATTTTCCCGAAATTGGTGTCGATGTAGTGAACGGGTTTACCGAGGAGCAACCCGAGAATCGAGACGTGAAGGCGATCCGTAAGGAGGGCGCGGGAAATCGCGATGGTTTGCCGATTGAAGGCTGGATTGGCAAGGGCGGTGTCGCAGGTAAAAAGCTCGCAATCAGGATAAAGAGTTTGAAAGGCGGTGATCGCGGCGCGGCGAAAACGGCGGCGGGGCCGCTCCCGGATACGCCGGAGAGGCGCGTGGGAGAACCAGCCTGGAGGGGACGGAACAGCGGCCTCGTGGTCATTACGGAGTATCGCGAGGGTGGCGGCGAGGGATGGTGTTACGGCGAGGCGGGTCCATTCCGGATCGCCGAGGCAATGCAAGGCGGGATCGGGCGCGAGCCCTGTTGCCCATTTCTGGCGGGCGCTCTGGCGCAGGGTTTCGAGGGCCGCGGCACTTTCCTCATCGCGGGCGAAGACCGCGCCAAGGCGCGGACCCAGCGCGGTGAGGCGCGCGCGCCAGGCAAAGAAATCGCCCGCAAAGGTGGCGGGGCCGATCAGGACCTGACCGGGAACGAGGCGGAGGATGCGCTCAAGGTCGCTGAAAGAGACCTCCCACCCGCTCGGATTTCCGCCCGGCCAGATAAGGAAGTCAGCATGTTCCGGACTCGGTTGAAGCGTTATCGCGAGACGGCGGAGAAGGTGGTGCGTGCCTTCGTGAATCAACTCATCGCCGCTGTTACCCCGATGGGCGCAGAGGAAAACCCGCTTTCCGGGACAAGTGGCGGCGAGGAAGTGCCCCCAAGTGTCGGCCGCGCCGGGGTAAAGCCCGGGTTTGAGGGCAGCCGCAAACTGCTGCGCGGCCTTGGGAAACGGGAGAGATTCGGGTTTTGCCGGGAGAAAGGGTGACAACGTTGGCGAAGGGAGCGGCATGATTTTTTTATCCGTGTGAATTTTGCACCGTGGGAAAAGGAAATAAAGGACTTTACGTTTTCCAAAATCGACGGTTAAAAAATGAAATCAGTTAATCGGCAAGAAGTAGCTGGTTTGGCTGAAGCCTTATGACTGGAAATGGCAACCCGCCACCCCCCATGCAGCAACATTATCAAGACATCTATACAAAGCGCGGAGTATCTTACCACGCCGCGATGACACGCTGGCCGCAAGCGCGAAAACAAGAATTTGAACGGGTTGTTGCCGTCGCGGACTTGCCGGAGCGGGCCGTGCGGGTGGTGGACCTTCCGTCCGGGGGCGGCTACCTCGGCCGGTATTTGCCAAAAACGGCGCACCTCATCGCGATTGATCCGGTCGAGGATTTTCTCCGGTCCGGCCAGCACGAAGGGACCGAGCGGATCGCATGCGCGCCGCATCATCGGCTGCCGCTGGAGGATGGATCGGTGGAGTCGGTCATCAGCCTCGCCGGACTTCACCACATCCCTGAACAGGCATCCGTTTTCGAAGAGTGTTTTCGCATTCTCGCGAAGGGCGGCTCGTTCGTTATTGCGGATGGCCAGGCGGGATCGCCGACAACGCACTTTCTCGACGGCGTTGTCGGTAGATTCAACACGATGGGACACAACGGACTATACCTGAACGAAACGCATATCGGGATGCTCGTTGAAACGGGGTTTCAGGTTGAATATTCGGCATTGAACAACTACACTTGGGATTTCGCAAACCGCCGGGAGATGCTCGATTTTTGCCGCCTGCTTTTCGGCATGGATCGTGATCCCAGCGACGCCGATTTGCTGGCCGCCATTGCGGAAACGGTTGGCTATACGGAACGCGATACCAGTTGCGAGCTGCATTGGTCTCTGCAATTCATCCGAGTTCGAAAGCCCCATTAAAACGGGATTTCTCTCCACGAACTGAAAAAGCTCCGCAACGCTCCATTCATGCGCATTCGACTTCCCATTCATTTTGGCCCGTGGCGAACTCTGCAAAAAGAGGACGGCACTGCCCTATCGATACGCATCGGTGGCGAAGACGTTTTTTTCGAATCGGACAGCCATGCCCTTACACCACACCCGCACGCCCGGGCCTGCCTGGCTTTCGTTGCGCGGACCCTCGGTAAGCGGGCCGTCTGGAGGATGCCCGCATGCACCCCTGCCTTTGCCGATAATCTTCGGGCAATCAACCTGAAATGGCGCGAATGGTGGGGGGTGCCCCTGGTGCGGATGCCAAGCGCTCCCGCTTCCATGAACGCACGCAATTCCCCGCCCCGGAAAACAGCTCTTTTCTTTACCGCCGGCGTCGACTCCTTTTTCACCCTCTACGAAAACCGCGATTGCATCGACATATTGGTCCACGTTGTTGGCTTTGATCGGGAGCCACCTTCCCCCAGCGTCACCGCCCACCGCATCGCTTCGATCCAAGCTGTCGGCGCCGCCCTCGGAAAAGAGGTTTGCATCGTCCGAACGAATCTTCGCGAGCGGTGGCCTTTCTCCAGAATAAACTGGGAGCGCTCGCACGGTGCCGCCCTCGCCATCGTCGGTTGGCTTCTTTGCGGTGTGGCCGACTCGTTCCACATCTCGGCGTCCTTCTGCCAGGTAAGACGGGACGCCAACCAAGTGAAATGGGGGACGCATTGGGAAACCGACTCCCTTTGGGGTTCCGAAGGGTTGAGTTTCCACCACACGAACTCCGAAGTCTCCCGCCTCATGAAACTGGAGCGGATCGCCTGCCACAGCCTCGTCCGCAACCACCTCAGCGTTTGCTGGGAACAACGGAAACCGAGCCCAAACTGCGGCATCTGCGAAAAATGCGCGCGCACGCGGCTCCTTTTCCGCTTCGCGGGCTTCCAGGAAGATGTGGCCGCCTTCGAAGGAGCGCCACCGCTCGAAGAGATCATTGCCAAACTCCAAGTCATTCCCAAGGGCTTTTTGGTGATTTATCAGGATTTCCCGCTTGAAAGGCTCGCCCCACCCCTGCGGCGGGAGGTTGAAGCTCTCGTTGCGCGCAGCCAATAACTTAATAAACCGATTGGCTGGCTGTCATGGGGGTAAATGTCTGAAAACAGCGGGGAAAAGACCAACACCGCGGACATTTAGGATTGGCCAAGACCCCGGTCGCACCCTACATTCCGGCCCCATCTATGGCACTCCCGTCACCACCGTCCTGGCTGACTGAAACAAATCTGCGCGAAGGCGATCTGAACGACGCGCGGTCTTTCCTGCTCCGCTGTTACACGTGGATGCACCTGGCGCGCGTCACCGACAACCGTCTGCTGGAGCTTTTCCGGCAAGGGCTGGTGAAAGGAACCGTGGCCGGCGGCCAGGGTAACGAGGGCTTGGTGGTGCCCATCGCCCTGCTGGCCGATAAAGAGATCGACGTGGTCTCCTTCACCCACCGGGGTCTGGGTGGAAAATTGATCTGGAGCCTCCCGTTGCGGGATCACGTTTGTCATTATCTGGCCAACGCGGGCAGCCCCACCAAAGCCCGCGAGGGCAACGTCCATTACGGGGATCCGGCCAACCGCTCCTATCCCATGATCAGCCACCTCGGGGCGATGCCCGGCAATGTTCTGGGGGGAGTGGCCTCCCAGCGGCAACTTGGCCGCAAGGCGGTCGGCATCACTTTTTTCGGAGATGGCGCGAGCAGCACCGGCGACATCCATGAGTGCATGAACCTCGCCACCTTGTTGCGGTTGCCGGTTTTGTTTATCATCGAAAACAACGAATACGCCTACTCGACCCCGGTGCGGGAACAATTCTCCACCCCCGACCTCGCCCGCCGCGCCGCCGGTTACGGCATGGAGGGCATCGTGCTGGACATCGAAGACACGGAAAAAACCACCCGGGTCCTGGCGGAGAGTCTGGCCAAGGTGCGGCGGTCCTGCTTCCCGATGGTGATCGAGGCCCGCTGCCTGCGGTTGCGGGGCCACGCCGCGTATGATACCGGCCACTACATTCCCGCGGAGAAACTCGCCGAGTGGGACCGGCGCGACGCGTTGGCGCACTTGAAGAAACGCCTGGTGGAAAAAGAGGGTCTCGGCGAAGAGGTGGAAAAACGGGACCGGGCCCTGGGTGAATACTTGGAGCAATCCATTCAGGCGGCGCTGGCCGAACCGGAACGGGAACCCGGCCCTGACTTGGCCAACGACGTGTTTGCCACGACCCGCAAAACGGTGAAATGGAAGCCTCAAAACCCGGAGGAAGAAACGCTCACCATGGCCCAGGCGCTGCAGCGCGCCCACCGCAAAATTCTGCGGGAAGCCCCGGAATCCCTGGTCATCGGTCAGGACATTGCCGAATACGGCGGCCCTTTCAAGGTGACGGAGCACCTGTTTGAGGAATTTGGGCGAACCCGGGTCTTGAACACTCCGGTGGCGGAATCCGCCACCACCGCCATGGCCATTGGTCTGGCCTTGAACGGGCACCGCCCCATCGTCGAGTACCAGTTCGCCGATTTCGTGACCGAGGCCTGCACCCAAATCATGCTCAACGCCGCGACCTACCACTTTCGGTCCGGTGCCAGGATTCCCCTGGTTTTGCGCCTGCCCTGCGGCGGCGGCCTCACCTTCGGCTCGTTTCATTCCCAGGAACTGGAGTCTCTTTTTCTGCACATGCCTGGCCTGAAAGCGCTTTACCCCTCCACCCCGCAGGATGCCTTCAACGCGCTGCTCGCCGCTTGGGAAGACGACAACCCGGTGCTGCTGTTCGAGCACAAGGGACTCTACCGAAAAACAAAAGGGCCGGTCCGTATTGACACCGATTTTCAAGACGTGTGGAAACCACGGCAGGTTCGTTCCGGCGACCGCGCCACGTTGGTCAGTTACGGCGAAATGCTGGTGGAGGCCGACCATGCCTGCGCCTGGTTGGAGGAGGAATACGACTGCGCGCTCGATCTCTTTGACCTGCGCGCGCTGAGTCCGCTGGATTTAACCGCTGTCGGGGAAAGCCTCCGCCAAACCCGGAGGCTGGCGGTCATCACCGAAGGACGCCGCACCGGCGGTTTTGCGGGAGAACTGGTCAGTCGGCTGGTGGAAACCCATTTCTTCGAACTGGAAGCCCCGCCGCTCCGCATCGCCTCGGCCGACACGCCGGTTCCGTTCGCCCCCGCCCTGGAGGCCGCTTACCGCCCCTCCCGCGAAACCATCACCGAACAATTGATGCAATGGCTGGAGCTGTGAGAAACCCGATTGGCGTTTTTTTCGCTTGCCTGGGTGTTTGATCGGAAGGATGATTTTCATCTTCCTAAAGACGTAATTAGTTTTTCAATGCCCAGGTGGTGGAATTGGCAGACACGCCAGACTTAGGATCTGGTGCCGCAAGGCGTGAAGGTTCAAGTCCTTTCCTGGGTACCATCTCATGCAAAAGGCCCGCGGATTTCCGCAGGCCTTTTGTTGTCTTCAAATTACTGTGGGTGGATTGGAGTCAAACGCTCTTGGCGTAGTCTTCTTCCGACAGCAAACTCTCCATCTCGGACGGATCCGAGGGTTTGACCCGAATCAACCAGCCCTCCTCGACCGGAGATTGGTTGATTTTCTCCGGAGCCTGGTCGAGATCCCCGTTGATTTCGACCACTTCCCCGGAAATCGGAGCATAGAGATCGGAGGCGGCCTTGACCGACTCAACCACGCCGAAAGGATCCCCTTTGGTCAGCTGATCCCCGACCTTGGGAAGCTCGACGAAGGTGATGTCACCCAAGCTGTTTTGCGCGTAATCGGAAATGCCGATGGTTACCGGTGAATCACCGTCCCGGCGAACCCACTCATGCGATTTGGCGTACAGAAGACCAGAAGTTGTGCTCATAAAAAAATGCTTTAAGGATTGTTTTGGTTTTTGGCAATGGATTGGCCGCGGTGAAAGGGCGGTTTCACCACTTGCAAGTCGATGCGGTGGCCGCGCACTTCGGCGGCCAACGCCCCCGCTCCGGCAGCGACCAAGGCCGTGCCAATCGCCTCGTTCAGGGAAGGCGAGATGGTGCCCGAAAGAACCTCGCCCGCCTTTTCGGTTCCGGAAAACACCTCGGTCCCGGGCCGAATGATCCGGCGTCCGCCGGTGCGGAAATGAACCACCCGGTTGGCAGGTCCGGATTCCTTTTGCGCCAGCAGCGCCGGGCGACCGATGAAATCAGGTTTGCCAAATTTCACGGTCCACCCCAAACCCGCTTGAATCGGGGAAATGTCGGCGGACAACTCGTGGCCATAAAGAGGAAACCCGGCCTCCAGCCGCAGCGTGTCGCGGGCACCCAATCCGGCGGGGACCAAACCACGGGATTGGCTGGTGGCCAACAACACTTCGGCCAGCTCCTCCGCCTGCCCTGGGCCGCAAAAGATTTCAAACCCCTCTTCCCCGGTGTATCCGGTGCGGCTGACCAAACACGGGATGCCGGCCACGACGGCCTCGGCGAAGGCAAACGGCTTCAGGCCGTCCACCACTCCGCCATCGGCCGCGCCAAGCAGGATTTCCGCCGCTTGGGGACCTTGCAAGGCCAACAGCGCCCACCGGTCGGAAACGTCCTCCACTGAAACCTCAAAACCGGTGGCGGCGCGGTGAATCCATTCCATGTCTTTCGCGGTATTGGCCGCGTTGATGCAAAGCAGGTAATCTCCTTCGTCCCGTTTCCAAACAATCAAATCGTCAACCGTGCCTCCGTTCTCATAGCACATCGGCGAGTAGAGCGCCCGCCCCGTTTGTAAGCGTGACACGTCGTTGGTGAGCAGATGATTCAGGAAATCAGCGGCTCCGGCGCCCCTCACGTCGCACTCGCCCATGTGACTGACATCGAACAAGCCCGCGGCCGTGCGGACCGCCCGGTGTTCCTCCAAAATGCCGCCGTATTGCACCGGCATGTCCCATCCCCCGAAATCGGTGAAGCGGGCGCCGTGCCGCTGGTGAAAGGCGTGCAACGGGGTTTTTTTCAATTCCGTGGAAGAAGATGTCATGGGCTTTAAAAACACACCTCCGGTCGGGTTGTTACCCCGCCGGAGGCTGAAAAGTTTACCAATCGATGGGAAGAAGCCTCAATGGCCATAGGCTTTCACCAAACGGCGAATCAGGTAGCCGTGTTCGGCTTCTCCGATTTCCCCGTTGTGCAAACGGGTATCCACTTCGACCACCTTGGCCGCCAGTTCCCGCACCCGCCCGCGAACATCGCCGGTCGGCAGGATGTCCGGGTCCAGCTCGACATGGATTGATGTAACGTCCAGATCGTGGTTGGCCCCGATCATCCTATCGAAACCAAACCGCACATAAGCGCTGGCGGCTTCATTGGGATAAGGACGCACTTCAATGGATTGCGGGCGGTACCCCGCCTTCTCGATTTCAACCGTGTGGGCCTGGTTCCGGGCAAGGTAGGCCCGCATCGGCGTCACGCCCAACACCCGGTCACCCGAAAGAACGTGGGCTCCGGCGGGTTCGGAGGTAACGGGAATCGCTTGTTTCGGGCCTTTGGTCACGGTGGCGCAACCGGCCAAGAGACCGATCAAAACGGCCAGAAAAGACAATTTGAGAATTGGGTTCATAGGTTGTTTCCGTTGTTTGTGCAGGTTTGCTAAAATGAAGATCAGGTAACTTGTGGCCATAAGAGGCGTGGGAGGCAACCCTTTCTTGTGGAAAGATTGGCAGTTCTGCCCATTTCCCCGTTGCCCCCCGCTCCACGCGCAGGCTCGCCCCCCGTTCCGGAAATCAGGAAGGAATGACGGTTCATTTTATACGCGCGGTTGGGAGTGAACCAGGCGGGAGGTCAACGTCCGTTGCCGGACTCGCCGCGCCGCCAAACTTCCAGCCGCGGCCGCAACGATTCCCCGTCCGCGCGGGTTTGCACCAGCACACCGTCGGTTTCGTTAATCTCATTCTCATGCCGCCTCTCCCGCACCAAAACCAAGGTGGCCGGACCGCCGGCGCGGCCGGCGGCCCATTGGGTGATATCGGCGGTCTGCCAGGCTTCTTCGGCTCCAAATGTCATCACCGCCAGGGGGAGAGCCCCGGGCCCGGCCACCAGCGAATCGCCCCGGCCAAAATTCGGCGCATTGGCACCGGTGAGGGAGGACGTCTCCCAATCATTTTCCTCCAAGCCATACAGGTGAAGATTGAACCGTTCGCCTTTGCCCAACTTCGCCTCCGGCTCGGTGGAAACCCAACGGCCCCGTACTTCAAAAAGCACCGCGCCCGCCTCCTCCGAATTCAGTCCGGATAAATCGAATTTCAGGTAGATGGCGCGGTTTCGGTCGGGATCCTCCGTGTGCTGCCGCACCGCCATCCGCGGCAGCGGACCAAAACGGGTCTCCCCGTGGTTGCCCAGCCCGATCTGCGCCATTTCCAAGGCGGCCAACCGCTGACGCTCCCACCCGCTGCCCGGGTCCAGGGTGACCAGCCAGACACTGGAGCGCGGCTGCACCAACGTGAAGTGCCCCGAATCAGGCAGAATTTGCCGGTGGATGACTTCGCCGAAATGACTCCCGCTCACTGCGCGCACGGTCACCAAACCACCGGCCGCGCCCTCCAACCGGCTGAAATCAATCGTGGTCCGGTAATCGACGCGGTCGCTGGTCTGGGGAATCCACACATGGAATCGCTCCCGCTCTTCACAGTAGGCGGTGTGGACCCGGTAATCCGCGTCGTGGGTGGCGGTGGATTCCGTTTTGTGCAGCACGGGAGCGTCGGCAAAACCTTCGGCGAAAAGCCGGGTAACCTCCGCCGACTTCATCGGCCCGCCAATGTCTCCGCCGGTGGCTTGCCCGGAGAGAAAAATCCGCCGGACCACAATCGGCCCCTTGTCTTCGGAAACAAACCGCACTTTGCGGGCTCGAACCGGTTCGGACAAGGCGCGGGCCACTTTCACGGAGGGCACGCTGTCGATGGGCGTCCGGTCGTTGAGACCGGGCATTTGCCGCGAAACTCCCCCGTAATGGCCCGCCGATCCGTCCCGGATCCTGCCGTGGGGAAAATCACGCCACCCGCTCCGCTCTTCATCCCAGAATTGCAACGCGGCTTCGCGCCCCCCCTCATCCGCCGTGCCAAGGTTCATCACGAAGGAACGGATCTCGCGCGGTTCCTCCAAATCCCAAACCGCTTCGTGCGGCCCGGCATGCCCCTCCGCCGTTTTCCAGGCAAAGGCGCCGGCGGAGGTGTTCAGCAGAGCGTGCCGCGGGGGATGGCCGGGCGCTTCAGAGCTAACCTTCACCGGTTTGCCGTAAAGCAGATTGCGCGCGGGGTCCCGGTGGGTGCGGAACATGTGGTGCACATGGTTGCCCCCGAAGTTGATGGGCCGGCCGATGCGGAATTGATACTTGCCGAAGACTCCGTCGCCCATGGTCTCTCCCCACACCCGCGCCATGTCGCGGAATACCCGCGGTTCATCGCTGGTGAAATTCTGATT
>PXDN01000287.1 GCA_003566375.1 Opitutia bacterium | reverse complement strand
GCCTGAAGGCTGGCGCTCCTTGCTGAGGGAATGCGGTTGTCAGCAGGAGCTCCCATCTTCAGAGGGAGATATGCGGTGTTGTAAGCGGTCACCAAAGGGCTTCGATTCGCCGCCTGAAGGCCGGCGCTCCTGTGCAAGGGGAGCGTCCAGCTTCAGAAAGGCGAAGGGAGTTGCCCACCGGGCGGGTCTCGCCCCCCGCCGGATGTGTGCGGATCAGTTGCGCTCCAGGATTTCGACTTCGTAGCCGTCGGGGTCGGTCACGAAGGCCATCTTGGATTCGCCTTGGAATTTTTCCCGCCAGCCTTCCGGCCAGATTTCGACGCCTTGTTTTTCCAAGTTGTCGCACGTCACGATAATGTCCGGAACCCCGATGGCGGTGTGCATCAAATCATCGGGCACGTTCACCTTGTAGTCGGGCGAGTGGCAAAGTTCCAGGAAGTGGTCGTTCCCCGGCAGCTCCAAAAAGGCGAGCTGGTTTCCGGCCGGTGACTTGTCGGTCCGGCGGGTGCACTGGAACCCAAGTTTTTCGTAGAAGTCGATGGATCGCTCCAAGTCGGCGACCCTGATACGGGTGTGTAAGAATTTAACCATCCTTCCACCATAGCGACTATTTTATTTGGAACAAGAGCCGGTTCCAATCAAATATCCACATACGGGAGATTCCGGCACATTTTTCCGGGGTGGCACGCACGCTCCCTTCGCCGGGACATGGCCGTTGTCCTTCGTTTCGCCCGCAACGGTTTTCTTTTCGGTTTTCCCGGCACGGTAGCTCGGCCCCAGGCGCGGTCTTTTTGCTTTTCCCCGGGGGGCGCGGCCTCTAGTGGTGATGGTGCATGAAAATTTGTTGCATAGGCGCGGGTTATGTCGGCGGGCCCACCATGGCCATGATTGCGGCCAAAGCTCCCGACATTGAGGTCACGGTGGTCGATCTGAACGAACAGCGTGTCGCCGCTTGGAATTCCGACGAATTGCCGATTTTCGAGCCGGGGCTCGACGGAATCGTGAAAGAGGCGCGCGGGCGCAATCTCTTTTTCTCCACCGAAATCGAAGCCGGCATCCGGGCGGCCGACATCATTTTCGTTTGCGTGGGCACGCCGACCAAAACCTTTGGCATCGGCGCGGGCAAGGCTTCCGATCTGCGTTACCTGGAGTCGTGCGCCCGCCAGATCGCGGAGGTGGCCGAGGGGCCGAAAATCGTGGTCGAAAAATCGACTCTTCCGGTGAGAACCGCCGAGTCGATGAAGAAAATTCTCTCGGCCAATCCGCGCGGCCACCGGTTTCAAGTGCTCTCCAACCCCGAGTTTCTGGCGGAGGGCACGGCCATGGCTGATTTGGAAAATCCCGACCGGGTGCTGATCGGCGGCGAGCAGACTCCGGAAGGGCAAGCGGCGGTGGAAAAGCTGGTCGGGGTTTATGCCCGCTGGGTGCCGCGGGAAAAAATCCTCACCACCAACCTCTGGTCATCGGAGCTATCCAAGCTCACCGCCAACGCCTTCCTGGCCCAGCGAATTTCCTCCATCAACTCCATTTCCGCTCTCTGTGAGGCCACCGGAGCCGATGTGGACGAGGTGGCTTTTGCCATTGGTCGGGACGCCCGGATTGGACCGCGGTTTTTGAAGTCGTCGGTCGGTTTCGGCGGGTCCTGCTTTCAGAAAGACATTCTCAATCTCGTCTATCTGTGCGGCCATTTCAATTTGCCCGAGGTCGCCCATTATTGGGAGCAGGTGGTGGTGATGAATGACTACCAAAAGCGGCGCTTTTCCTCCCAGGTGGTCCGTTCCCTCTTTAACACGGTGGCGGGAAAGAAGATCGCCGTCTTCGGGTTTGCCTTCAAAAAAGACACCAACGACACCCGCGAATCCTCGGCCATCTACGTCTGCCGCGACTTGTTGCAGGAGCGCGCCCTGTTGTCCATCAGCGACCCGAAGGTTCCGGCCGGGCAAATTTTTCAGGAACTCGGATTGGAGGAAACCTTGGCCGACGGCTCGCCGAATCCCCAAATACAGGTGGAGCCCGATCCCCACGCCGCCGCGGAAGGAGCGCACGCGATTTTGATTTTGACCGAATGGGACCGGTTCAAGGAACTCGACTATCAGCGGATTTATGAATCGATGAAAAAACCGGCATTTCTCTTCGACGGCCGCAACATCCTCGACCTCGAAGAACTGCGCAAAATCGGCTTTGACGCGCGGGGCATTGGCAAGCCCCTGCCGGAATCGGCCGAATTTCCCTGAATTTCGCCGCATGCGTTTCCCTGATGAATGGGATCCGGGGGCGACTTCGATTATCCGCTCATGAAACTTGAACCCAGCCGGTCCGCGGCGGTGAAAAACACGAAGATTCACGAACTCGAAAATTGGCGGGTTTGGCTTCTCTGGCCCCTTTCCGCCGTCATGAAATTGTGGGGACGAACGATGCGGATACGCGGTGAAACCCCGGAGGATTTGGTCCGCATGCGGGACACCGGCCGTCCGACGGTGGTTTTGTTTTGGCACAACCGCCTGTTTTTGGCTGCCGAGGGCTACCGCCGCTACCGCAAACCCCACCCGATGTTTGGGCTGGTCAGCGCCAGCCGCGACGGCGCCTGGCTGGCGGCGTTTTTCCGGCTGGCCGGACTGGGGGCTGTGCGGGGGTCCAGCAGCCGCCGCGGCCGCGAGGCGTTGCGGGAATTGATTCGACGGGTTCGGGAAGGGGCCGACGTGGCCATCACGCCCGACGGCCCGCGCGGCCCGGTTTACAGTTTCAAGGCCGGGCCCGCCGCCGTCGCCCGGGGCAGCGGAGGACGTCTCCTGCTGGTGGGGGCGCTCTATTCGCGGGCATGGCATTTGAAAAGCTGGGACCGTTTTGTGCTGCCCTGCCCGTTTTCCAAAGTGACGTTGCGGACGGAGATAATCGATCCCGACGGGATGCCGGCGGATGCGGAGGCGTTCACCGAACGGTTGCGGGAGAGATTGCTGGCTTTGAACGGGCTTTCCTGACCTGCCCGGGTTCCCTTAATCCCCGTCCATCATTTTTCGGATATCCGGCAACTCCCGCGCCCGTTTCCCGCCCGCCGTGCGGGCGAGATACGGATCCTCATCCTCGTCGTCCCCGAGATCGGCGTCGGCGGTTTCATCGAGGGCGGGCATGTCGTCAAATATGAGGGAAATGCGGCGTGCCTGCGGCGTCAGCACAAGGGCGGGATTGGCGACCCGCCCGTTTTTCACGAATTCAAACAAACACGGATAATGCAGTTTCTTGAAATGGTCGACAAACCCGTTGATCCATTTCTGGGGCACGTCCGCGCGGCGGTTGAGCAACACCATGTCCGAAAAATGGATACAAGCCTCGTGCCAATGCATCAACTTGGTGTGGGCGTGGGCAAGCTGACAATGCACCACGGTGACGATTTGGCCGAGTTCGGCCTCCTGCTCGCCCAGCCAGGCGGCGAACTTTTCCACTTGATCCGCCGGATCGGCCCGCCCGTCGGCGAGGAAAAAAACATGGGTGGCTTCGGCGGGGATTTCCGCGTTTAGCATCCCGTCTTGAAACCGCCACGTGGTGGTGGTGGCGGTTTCCGGCCAGGCGGCCGCGTCCGGGTGTTCGGAGGGTGCCGTGTTTTCCGGGACGAGGAGATGGGCTTTGTCGCCGGTGGTCAAACCGGTCGTCACCAGGTCGTGGACGATCTCGCGTTTTCCGGCCCCGGCCGCGCCGAGGAGGAGATAGATGATTTTGGATTCAGCCATGGGTATGGTGGGTTGAAAAGTCGAAGGTTCCGCACTGGGCGCGGTGGCGCATCCAGTGGTCGAGAAGGACCAGGGCGGTCATGGCTTCCACGATGGGCACGGCGCGCGGCAGCACGCAGGGATCGTGCCGGCCGCGGCCCATGAGTTCGGTTTCCCTGCCTTCCAAATCAACGGTCCGTTGTTTTTGCAAAATGGTGGCGGTGGGTTTGAACGCGACCCGGAAAACCAGGTCGGCTCCGGTGCTGATGCCGCCCAGCACGCCGCCGGCCCGGTTGGTGGCCGGGCGGGGTCCGCCGTCCGCGGATTCGAATGCGTCGTTGTGTTGCGATCCGGTCAGCAGGGTGCCCCCGAAGCCGCTGCCGATTTCAAATCCCTTGGTCGCGGGCAGGGAGAGCATGGCCTTGGCCAAATCGGCTTCCAGCCGGTCGAAAACCGGTTCCCCCAACCCGGGAGGAATGCCCCGGGCGCGGGTTTCAATCAGGCCGCCGACCGAATCCCCTTTCTTTTTCACCTCCTTGATGCGCTCAACCATGCGGGCTGCGGTTTCCGCGTGCGGACAACGGACGGGGTTGGCTTCCACTTCCTCGAAGCCGGGAAAAGCGTCCGTTTCGGGCATGGCGATGTCGTGGATGCGGGAAACAAACGACCGTATGTCCACGCCTCCGGCGAGGTGGAGGATTTTTTTGGCAACGGCGCCGGCGGCGACTCTCCCGATGGTTTCGCGGGCGGAGGAACGTCCACCGCCGTGGTGATCGCGCAACCCGTATTTTTGCTGGTAGGTGAAATCCGCGTGCGAGGGGCGGAATTTGGCCCTCATCTCCTCATAGTGTTGGGGTCGTTGGTCGGCGTTGGGGACCATCATGGTCAGAGGGGTGCCGGTGGTTCTGCCTTCGAACACGCCGGAGAGCAGGGTGACGGTGTCACTCTCCTTGCGGGGGGTGACGATGTCACTTTGCCCGGGGCGGCGGCGGTCGAGGTCGGGCTGGATGTCGGCCTCGCTCAGGGGAAGGCCCGGCGGGCACCCGTCCACCACGACTCCGATGGTTCCCCCGTGGCTTTCACCCCAGGTGGTAATGGTAAATAATTTGCCGAAACTATTGGGCATGGAACGCAAAAGCTAGGCGGCGATTTCAGGGAGTGCAAGCCGGAGAGAACGCCTGAGCCCGCTTTCAGCCTTTTTTTCATTGCGGCGGGAGGCCTTGTCGCTGATGATCCGTGGCATGAAACATTGGATTCGCTTTCTGCCAATTTTTCTCTGGCTGGCTGTTTTTGGACCCGTCCCGGCCGTCGGCGAATACCGGGAGTTTGAAGATTCCGAGGGCCGGTCCATCCGGGCGGCTTTGGTCCGGGCTTCCATGGAGGAAGTGTGGATACGGCGGGAAGATGGCCAAAGCTACCGCGTTCCCTTGGAAAGGTTTTCCAGCGAGGACCAAGATTACATCAACCGCTGGCGGCAATTGGAGCAATTCCGCGGTGGGCGGGGGTTGGAGTTCAACGCCCGGCGTTACGTCGAGGAAAGGGAGCGGGCGTCGCACGGGGTTGTCACTTCCCGCGGGGAAGAAACCGGTTACCGGATTACCTTGCGAAACCGCACCGACCAACCGGCGCGCAACCTCCGCCTCTCTTATCGGTTTTATGTCGAGCGCCAGTCGGCCGCTGACGCGCGCCCCAGGACGGACCGTTACAACGGCGAGGGGACCATTCCCTTTATCGAGGCCGGTGGCGAGGAGGCGTTTGAGACCTCCACCGCGACCTTGGTGGAAACCCGTTTGGCCTCCGGATGGCGTTATTCCAACACCAACCAGCGCCGCCATGCCGACCGCTTGCGCGGAGTCTCCGTGCTTGTGAAGACGGAGGATGGAGTGGAAATCGCGAGCTTCGCGAATCCGGCTTCCCTGCTCGAAACCGATCCTTGGTGACGGGGGGCGGTTTCGGGGTCGTATGGTTGCCAACAAGCGGAACCGGGCAATCCTTTCAAAATGCCGATTTCGAATCATTTG
>PXDN01000290.1 GCA_003566375.1 Opitutia bacterium | reverse complement strand
TTAACTCTAATCCAATATATAGTTCCATATAGCCTCATCAGGATTAAATACATTTATATAGCTTCGTCCCACAATAATTACTTTATATTGTAATTTTTCCATCTTTAATAAGAAATTAAATAATGCTTGATCCATAACTTTTACTTTTATCCCATTTAAACTGGCATATACTATACATTCCCAATAATAAGCCTTTTTCCGCTCTGTTATTCTTCCTTCTATTTCCATTATAACCTCTCCTTTTAATAATAACAGTCCAAACTATTACCTCTGCCAGCAGATGCTTTTACTAATCTCTCTTCTTGAATTGCCTGCTGCACTTGAACATAATATCCACTGCGTGCCATATGAATTAGAAACTGCGGCAACACCTCTGGAGACACTCTAACTTCACAATGTAATCCATTATCATGCGTGATAATCATACATCTCCAATACTCAACATTTGTTGACATCTTCTCTCCTCCTCTCCTTTGATATGGCGTCCTGCTCACTCCTACATACCTTACATATGGTACTTAATCCATCTTTGCTCTTACCATCTCTCCTATAGTATTTAGCGTCTCTTAACCTATTAGTACCACACTTAGTGCATCTCTTATAATCACCTTTCTCTATATAGGTGTAATACCACTCCTCATAACTATCATTATAATATGTGCTAAGGATCTGTGGTATTCTACTAGTGAATACAGAAGAGAGATACGCAGGACTAAGTTTCAGTCCCATATTTTCCTGTAATTCATGAGCAATAACTTCATATGTTGCTCCATCAATCCGTCTAATTAATATATATCTAAAATGTCTATTCAATGGAGCATCCTCTATAAGTGCATCAAGAGTGTCTAATATATATTTCATATCTGATTGCGGCTTATCCCAGGTATAGTGGCGAAGCTGTGTATAATATTTAAGCAGCTCTAGTATGTGTTTCTGCGCTCCTAAGTCTATTCTATTGTGTGATACTAGAATGTGCTCTCCTGCTTCATTAGTATAGACAGTATCTTCATAGAAGTCAAGGCAAGAGACTGGTGGTGGTGGACTGGCCGTTATAGGAGGTCTTATGGCGGCCTTAGTAGCTAATTGATCCTGCCTAGCCTCTTTTAATATCTGTCTTAATTTATACTTCTCTCTGCTATTATAAGTCTTCTCTATAAGCTGTTGAACGCCTTCTATAAAAGTGGCATATCCAGCTAATTCTGGTATTTCCTGTTGATCTTGCACTGTAACTGTAGGCTTTACCTGTAAATAAGAAGTCTCTCTTTCTCTTACAGAGTCTTCTCCTTGTTCTTCCATCATTTGTTGCAACGATATATGTTTAAGGTCTCGCTGCTTTTGGGTTTTCTCTCGTATTACCCCTATATCCCCTTCTTCTTTATTGAATAGTATATAGCCTGCCATATAACTTAAGTTATAGCACACTGGTAAGCTATGTGATAATGGCTGCCCCTGTTTAAGATTGGGGCTATAGTAGTTACTAAAGTACCCTGCTAAGAATTCATTAGGAACCCATTCCCCTGTTTTATCATCATAATCTGTAAGAAGAGAGTATAGGAGTGAGAGTCTGTCTTTAGTGGGGGTGATAGAATAATCTAGTTGTTTGGATATAGCTGATACCTTATCTAAAATACTTGGCATCCACTCTCCTCCTTGTGTTGTATTATAGAGATGTTGCATATATTATTTCTACTGTATATATTATATCATATAAATGTAGTTTTGTCAAGCAATGAATTCTCGGACGGTTAAAAAAAATTCTGGGAAATGGTGATTGGTAGTGCACCCATAATATGGAAGCCCTGGAATTTTTTCCCACGAAACCATCCCCCTTGTGAACTGATTCACATACTGCTTGTGAAAAGGTTCACAGCCCCGCATGGTGGCGGCGGCTTGTGAACGGCTTCACAAAGTTCTGCTCTGCGCTTGTGAAAAAAAGAACTTATATCATTTCCATTTTTTTCCTGGACAGGGGACGGGTTCCCTGCTATAATGGTAGTAGGACGGACGGGGTGGGGCAGTTATTGGAAGGGTTTCCAGTTTCTGGAGGAGGTCAGCCTGCACGGGTGGGGGCGTGGAGTCCCCAAGCAGGAATCTGGAAAATGCTGGAAAGTGGGCGGACTCTTTGACAATTTTATAGCCTTCTGCCTATATTTGGAAGTTGGGGAAGTTTGCATGATGCAAGCCAAAACTTCCAATTACTGGAAACCGGAGACAGTTGCAGGATATGGCGGAAGGCATGGAAACTTTTTACAAAAAAACTACTCTTTAGGAGGTTTTAATATAATGACAAATTTTGACAAGTTGGTTGCCGCTGGTAAAAAATGGCATCAAGAGAGCTTCCAAGAAATGGTAGCTACCAAAGTTACCGCTGAGCAGGAAGAAATTTCCTGCCAATTATATCCAGAAGAATGGTATCTTCTGGAGGAAAATTTTACCAGGAAGGGAAGGGTATAAATGGTAAATAAAGGGTTTTCAGCAGAAAGGGAATTGCTGGAATTTGTTTCAAATTCTGGCAATTCCGTTACCTTCCAAAAATTGGGAGGTAATTGTCAATCGTTTCCAGTTGAGGGAATAAAAGTTTTTGGGCATACGACCAATTCAAAAGTTGATTTGGTAATAAATCCCAGGGTTCGTTTACAGGTAAAATCTACCAATTCTAATAGGGCTTCCATAATTAACCAGGTTCCTGTCAGAAACTTCCATAAACTCGGAAAAAGGGAAATGCTGGATGTTCTTCCAGCAATTGAGCTTTTCCAAAAACTGGAAGGTTTAGGGACGGTCAAATTGGCAGATATTGCCAATAAAGAGGATTGGGAGGAAATTGTAAAATATTTCCTTTTTGAAGGTACTGCTACAAGGCAAGTTGACAAATTCTTCCAGGCGACTCACTTGGTAGAAGTTGGCAGCGATGGAAACTATTTACTAATTGAGAAGAATCAGGTAATGGATTACATTTGGGAGAAATTGACAGTTGAGTTAAGAACTAGAAAAGGAAAAAATGAGAAATGTTTACATTTAAGAGTTGGTAAATAAAGGAAAGGAGAGGAAATAAATGGTAGCAATCGGCGGTTTCCTAATGCTGGTAATTTATGCAATTATTGCCTATAACCTGGCAATATACTTTATGTAAAATTCTACCAAATAGGGGCTGGAAATAATATCCAGCCCCTACTACCAAAAAATAGGAGGTGGAAAGAAATGGGAAAGCTGGTATTTTATGACATGGATAACACTATTGCAGAAATGAGTAAACCACTGGTAGGAATTTCCAGCGGTCGTTTGCGTGATTACTACGCAAGGGAAATTCAGTCAGAGCAGGAAACAATTACCAAATTACATCAAGAGGGCTTTTTCCAGAATTTAACAATTATTCAAAATTCTCAAGCCGTACTCAAGAAGTTGGTAAAATCTGGGTATAATGTAAAAATCTTGTCGCAGCCTATGGTAAATAATTACTGCATAGATGAGAAAAATTATTGGTTAGAAAAGTTTTTCCCCTTTATTCCTAGACACCAAAGAATTTACACATTTGACAAATATTTACTGGCAGGAAATGGCAGGGTTCTGGTAGATGACAATTTATCCCATTTAGCCAGTTGGGAAAATTGTGGAGGAATTGGAATTTGCTTCCAGCGTGGTTACAATAAAGACTGGGAAGGATATTCCATAAAATACCATAAGGACGTTTTCCAAATATTGGAAAACATCTGGTAGGAAATGGAAAAGGCGGCAGTCAAATGTCGCCTTTTACCAAATATTAGGAGATGACAAAAAATGACAAAAAAGAAAATTTATTGCATTTTTGATACTGAAACAATTGGACTGGAAAAGAAATACATTTATGACCTAGGAATGGTAATTACCAGAAAAAGGGAAAACCCAATGTACAAAAAACGCTGGATAATAAAGGAAACAATGGAAGTTCCTTCCATAGAAAGAATTGCGTACTATGGAGATAAAATTTCCACATTCTACCAGGGAATGGAAAGAATTTCCTTTTCAAAAGCAAGAACAGAATTTAACCAAATAATGGAATTTTTTCAAGTAGATGTAATTACTGCCTATAATTTACAATTTGATATTTCTGCATTATCTCAAACTATGAAATGGTTGAGTCTTGGAAATAAATTCCTAAATAGGAAAATTGAGTATTTCGACCTGTGGGACGCCTCATGTTCCAGCTTTTTCCAGCAAAAACAATTTAAGGAAATTGCAATTAGAGAAAATTGGTTGTCAAATGCTGGAAATTTCAGAACGTCTGCCGAAATTGCTTATAGGTTTATTACCAGAAATTACCAATTTATTGAGAGCCACACCGCACTGGAAGATGCTTCCATAGAAACCAAAATTTTACAGGAAGTGTTTAGACAGAAAAAAGGAGTGAATTGGAATAAATTGGTAGGTCATCCCTGGCGAAAAGTACAAAGAAGGTAATAAATGGAAATGGCGGCAGGTCAGACGGTCTGCCGCCTAAAAAATGGAAGGAGAGGAAAAAAATGACAACACCTGAAATTTCCCAATTACTGGGAGGAATGGTTTTAACTTTTGCGGCACTTCCACAAATTACCCAGGTATATATTACCAAAGATGTTAGAGGATTGAATCTTACCACATTTTTACTATTATTGGTAGGAAATGGGTTAAAATCCATTTATGGCATATATATGGCAGTAAATGGATATACTGTAGTGTTAATAATTACCACTGGATTAAGTTTCCTAATTATTGCCATTTTGGTAATAATGGTAATTTATTACAGAAAACATAAACCGAATGTCAGGAAATGGCAATGACAAAAATTGAGGGAAAAGGAAACTTTTCCCTTTTTTTTTTTTTTTTCTTTTAAATTGTCAGAATATTCAGAATATTCAAAAAATTCAGACATCGAGTTTCCGCCATTCCCAAATAATTCCTTTTCAGAATTGTCAGAATTTTCAGAATATTCAAACAGTTTCCGTCATTTCCAAACAATTCCAGTTGGTCATTTCCAGTTAATTCCAGTTCTGGTAATTACTTACAGTCCCAGTTTTTACCATTTATGTGAGCTGTGTCCAGCTCTTCCATTTAATTCCAGAAAATTTTTCATTTCCAATTCATTCCAATAGTGGTAACAGAACCCATCCCTTTTTTTCCCAGCCATGTGAGCTGTGTGCCGCCATTTACAATTAAAACCATTTCAGAATTTTCTGAATATTCCAACTTTAAAAATTTCCAAATTTTGTCTTGACAAATGAGGTCGCCCATGATATAATGGTCATAGTGAAGGGAGGTCGTTTCCATGATAAAGACTAAAAAAGTTAAAAAATTCCATATTGCAGTTGTAATGAGTGTCACTTCTGGAATTAATTTTCATCCCTGGGGAATGGTAGCCATCAATGATTTCCTAAATTATATGACAGGAGAAAAATTATCCACTAGCAAACTGCCATTTGTTGCCAGAATGGTAAAATCCCAGCTCTTAGAGCAATTTCCTAAACTTCCCATTAAAGAAAATCTTCCAATTATAGAAGAATGGTCAGATATTTGCAGAGAAATCTCAAAGATGGCAGAAATTTACGGGGAATTTGTGGAAGTAAAACCTTATCAAATACGGGAACTAGAGTAAAAAAATTCCAGAAAATAATCCTTGACAGACTCCCAGAACCATGATATAATAAAGGTAGAAAGAGGGAAACAAAAAAACAAGGAGGTTATTAAATGGCAGAAAAAGTCAAAAAGCCTGATATTAGGGAAGATGT
>PXDN01000190.1 GCA_003566375.1 Opitutia bacterium | reverse complement strand
GGAAATTGATCGCTACCTCCGGCAGTCCCGGGCCGTATTGAAAAAACTGGGACACTGGGTGGCCTCGCGGTTGCGCGCCTCCGGAGTGCGGGTGGATGATCCGGAGGGCGCTTTTTACCTGATGCCGGATTTCTCCCCGCGCGAAGACCGCCTGCGCGCCGCGGGCATCACCTCCTCGGGCGAATTCTGCGAGCGGCTTCTGTTGGAAACCGGCGTGGCCATGTTGCCCGGGAGCGATTTCGGGTACCCCGCCGGGAAACTTAACGCCCGTCTTGCCTACGTTGATTTCGACGGGACCGCCGCCCTCGAAGCCCGCGAGGAAACCGGGGGACAACTCCGTGAGGATTTTCTCTCCACCCACTGCGGCCGCGTGATCGAGGCGATTGAACGGACCTGCGCCTGGGTGGAGGCATTTTGAAAACAAGTCGAACCGCAGTAGTCGCCACCAACCGAATACATTTGCATGAATGATCAATCCGGCCAACGCGGTCCCAGCGACACAGGCCACTCTCCGCGCCCATCGGTGGAGGATGCCGCGGCGATGGAGGCGTGGGCCCGGTATTGCCGGGAAACCTGGAACCCGGCAACGGGATCGGCGGAAGCGGAACGGGTTTACCGGGACCTTTACGGGTTGCAACCGGAGGACGGTTTTCCCGCCTCCGCCTGGGTGCCCGATCCCGAAATTGTCGAAGCGGCCAATCTCACCAAGCTTTGCCGCGAGTTGGGGCTTGACGGTCCCGAAAGCCTGCACCGCTGGTCAGTGGAGAACCGGGTGGATTTTTGGGAGTTGATGATTCGAAAAATCGGCCTCTCCTTCCTCACTCCGCCCGAATCCACTCTCGATCCCGCCTCGTCCGTGGAATCTCCGCGCTGGCTGCCGGGCGCCACCTTCAACATCGCCGCCAATTGCTTTCTGTCACCTCCGGGCCAAACGGCGGTGATTGTCGGCCAGGAAGACGGCACGCTGATCCGCCACAGCCAGGAAGATCTGGGCCGCCTGGCCAACCAAGTGGCCAACGGCCTGCGGGACGTCGGCATCCGCGAAGGCGACGCGGTGGCGGTGATCCTGCCCATGACCCTGGAGGCGGTGGCCATTTACCTCGGCACGATTTTGGCCGGGGCGGTCGTGGTTTCAATCGCCGACAGCTTCGCCGCCGGGGAGATCGAACTGCGGTTGCGAATCGCCGATGCCAAACTCGTTTTCACCGCCAACGCCATCGTCCGCGGCGGCAAAGCGCTTCCGTTGTTTTCCCGGGTGGGGGAAGCGGCCGGTCCGGCGGCGGTCGTTTTGAACGCTCCCGGAACAAGCCCGGCCGGGCTTCGCGAGAGGGACCGCACCTGGGAGAATTTTCTCAGCGCCAAGGATTCGTTCCGACCCGTCGCCCTCGGGCCGGACGATACGATCAACATCCTTTTCTCCTCCGGCACCACCGGCACGCCAAAGGCGATTCCGTGGACGCAAACCACACCGCTCAAGTGCGCGGCTGATGCCTTTTTGCACCACGATCTTCGTCCGGGCGACGTGGCTTGCTGGCCGACCAATCTCGGGTGGATGATGGGGCCCTGGTTGATTTTCGCCACCCTGCTCAACCGGGGCACGGTTGCCATTTACGAGGGGCTTCCCCACTCCGACGGCTTTTGCCGGTTCGTGGAGGAAGCCGGAGTGACCCTCCTCGGCGTGATCCCGAGCCTGGTGCGCGCCTGGCGGGAAAACGGAGCGCTCGACCGGGCGGTATGGACCCGGTTGCGCGCCTTCAGCTCAACCGGCGAATGCTCCAATCCGGCCGACATGTTTCACCTGATGAGCCGCGCGGGTTTCCGCCCAGTCATTGAGTATTGCGGCGGCACCGAAATCGGCGGCGGGTATCTTTCCGCCACGGTGGCCAAGCCGCTGGCGCCGGCCACGTTCAATCTCCCCGCCTGCGGGTTGGATTTGGTGGTGCTGGATGAGGAAAACCGGGCCGCCGAAAAAGGAGAAGTGTTTCTCGTCGGCCCCTCCATCGGCCTTTCCACCCGGTTGCTCAACGCGGATCATCATGACGTGTATTACGCCAACACTCCGCCCGGCCCCGGCGGGTGTTTGTTGCGGCGTCACGGCGACCATGTGGAGCGGCTGCCGGGTGGGGCCCACCGCATGCTTGGCCGCCAGGACGACACCATGAATCTTGGCGGCATCAAAGTCGGGTCGGCGGAAATCGAACGCGCGCTGGCCACCGTTCCGACGGTGCGGGAAACCGCCGCCGTGGCCTCCGATGACGGCGGCCCGTCGCGTCTTTTGGTGTTCGCGGTTCCCAACCCGGAAACGTTCACCGGGCTGACCGATCTGGAAACGGACTTGCGCCGGGCCTTGCGGGAAAGACTGAACCCGCTTTTCAAAATCTCCGAAATCCACTTGGTGGAAAGCCTGCCCCGGACCGCTTCCAACAAAGTGATGCGCCGCCTCCTCCGCGCCAGGGCGGAGGAGAAAAAAAGCTGATCCCCGCGTTCCGGTCGGCGGGGGCCGACCGGATGATTGCGTCAAACCCCGACCAGAGCTCGGTCCGAGTTGAATTCAAATTCCGGAACGGGTGCTCCCGGCACCGTGGGATGCGGGATGACTTTCCTGAATTTCCCCACCGCCGTTTCCCAATCACTGAGGATGCGGGCGGCGTGCGGGCTGCCGGTGAGCTGCTGGTGGATTTCAATCAACTGGCGCAGGGATTCGATCTCCGCCGCCGACTCCAGCCGCTCGACACCGATCATGGCGGGATTGATTTTGGCGGAAAAGCCGTCCGCTTCATCGAAGACAAAAGCGAGCCCGCCGCTCATGCCGGCGCCGAAATTGGCACCGGTCGGGCCGAGCACCGTGACGGTGCCGCGGGTCATGTATTCACAACAATGATCGCCCGCCCCTTCGATGACGGCGGTGGCGCCGGAGTTGCGAACGGCAAACCGTTCCCCGGCCATGCCGGCCCCGAAGAGAAACCCACCGGTCGCTCCGTAGAGGCAGGTGTTGCCCATGATAATGTTGCTGTGCCATTCAAACCGCTCGGCCGATTTTGGACGGATGATGATTTCGCCGCCGTTCATTCCCTTGCCGACGTAGTCGTTGGACTCGCCGAAGAGGCGTATCCGAATTCCCTGGACAAGAAACGCCCCGAGGCTTTGTCCGGCGCTGCCGGCCAGAGTCAAGTCAATGGACCCCGGCACCAAGCCGGAGTTGCCCCGCGAGTAGGCGATTTCGCCGGAAAGGCGCGTGCCGACGCACCGGTTGGTGTTTCTGACTTTGTAGTTGCCGACAAAACGGGCCGAGCGGTTCCAAATCACCTCCTTGGCGTCCTGCAGGATGGTGTCGTCGAGGGAGCCCTCGTTGCCGAAACGGTCGTTGCGCTCGCGGGTGTGAATGCGGTCCGCTTCACCGGATGGGTCGGGATTGTGGAGGAGCCCCGCCAGACTGATGGTTTTGGATTTCGGGTTTTCCTCGTCGAGGATCTGCTCCAAAAACTCGGTGCGGCCGATGACCTCGTCGAGCGAGCGGTAACCGAGTTTGGCCAGGTAGTGGCGCACATCATCGGCCACGCCGTTAAAGAAATTGACGATGTTTTCCGGTTTGCCTTTGAACTTGGCCCGCAAGTCCTCGCGCTGGGTGGCGACGCCGACCGGGCAGGTGTTGAGGTGGCAAACCCGGAACATGGCGCACCCGGCGGCGATGAGGGCCGCCGTTCCGAAGTTGAATTCCTCGGCTCCGAGCAAGGCGGCGATGACAATGTCGCGGCCGGTTTTCATCCCGCCGTCGGTCCGCAACACCACGCGGTTGCGGAGATGATTCATCATCAAGACTTGGTGGGCTTCGGCCAAACCGATCTCCCACGCGGAGCCCGCGTTCTTAATGGAGGACATCGGCGACGCGCCGGTGCCTCCCTCGTGACCGGAGATGAGAATGACGTCCGCGTAGGCCTTGGCCACGCCGGCCGCGACCGTCCCCACTCCGGAGCAGGCGACGAGCTTGACGCACACTTTGGCCCGGGGATTGACCTCCTTCAGATCGAAAATGAGCTGGGCCAAATCTTCGATGGAATAGATGTCGTGGTGCGGCGGCGGGGAGATCAGGGTGACACCCGGCACGCTGAAACGCAGCTGGGCGATCAGCGGAGAAACCTTGTGGCCCGGCAATTGGCCGCCCTCCCCCGGCTTGGCCCCTTGAGCCACTTTGATCTCGATCTCCTTGGCCGAGGCCAGGTATTCCGCCGTCACGCCGAAGCGGCCGGAAGCGATCTGTTTGATGGCGCTGTTGGCGTTTTCCCCGCTGGGCAGGGTGTGGAAACGAACCGGATCCTCCCCGCCCTCGCCGGAGTTTGATTTGCCGCCGATGCGGTTCATGGCGATGGCGAGGCATTCGTGGGCTTCGGGCGACAAGGCGCCCAGCGACATGCCGGCGGTGGTGAAACGGCGGCGAATGTCCTCCACCGGTTCGACCTCATCCAGCGGAACCCCCTGGCCGGGAAATTTGATGTTCAACAAATCCTTGATCGCAACCGGCTGATGTTCGTTGCCGGCGTTGAGATAATTGGCGAAATCCTCCGGGTTGTTTGTTTTGAAAAACTTGTGCATCCCGGCGACCACCTTGGTGTTCCACGCGTGGAATTCGCCCCCCTTGCGGTTGACGCGATAGTAACCCTCGTTTTCCAAGGTCGGACGGCCCTCCGCCGGAAAAGCCCGCCGGTGCCGGCGCAACGTTTCCTCTTGGATCTCAGCGTAGCCGATGCCCCCGATCGGGGTCGGCGTGCCGAAGAAACAGTCATCGACCACTTGTTGGCTGACTCCGAGCGCCTCGAACATTTGCGCCCCCTGGTAGGAGTAGAGCGTGCTGATGCCCATTTTCGCCATGATCTTCAAGAGGCCGTTGTCGATGGCTTTCCGGTAATGGCGCAGGGCGGCCTCGATGTTGGCCACGCCTTCCCCGAATTTCCCCTCGCGGAAAAGATCGGCGACAATTTCCTGGGCCATCCACGGATTAACCGCGTTGGCGCCAAAGCCGAGCAGACAGGCGATCTGGTGCACCTCGCGCGCCTCCCCGGTTTCGCAGACCAAGCTGGTTCGCAAGCGGAGTCCGGCCTTCACCAAGGCTTGGTGAACTTTCCCCACCGCCAACAACATCGGCACGGCCGCCTGTCCGGCGTCCACCCCTCGGTCGGAGAGAATCAAGACTTTGGCCCGCCGGTTGGAAACGGCTTCCATGGCGGTCTTGGCGATCTGCCCCAGCGCCTTGGCCAGACCCGCTTTCGGTTCAAAGAGAACGGAAATGGTCTCCACCCGCTCCTGCAGGAGGTCGGTTTCGCGGAGGGACCTGGTTTCGTGATTGAACAGCACCGGTGAGGAGATCTCGATCAGGCGCCGCTTGGTCAAATCCCCCTCAAACAGCTCGATCAAGCCGCCCAGCTGCATGTTCAGCGACATGACTTTTCGCTCGCGGATGGAATCGATCGCCGGATTGGTGACCTGGGCGAACAACTGCTTGAAATAGGTATAAAGCAAACGCGGGCGCCGGGAGAGCACGGCCAGCGGGGTGTCGTCGCCCATCGAACCGGTCGGCTCCACGCCGTTCTCGGCCATCGGTTGCAGGATCAGTTCCAGCTCGTCGAGATCGTAACCAAAGGCGAGCTGGGTGGAAAGTTTGGTTTCATCGCCGATGGTGGCTTCTTCCCAATCATCCGCCCCCGTGGCCAAATTTTGCAGGTGGCAGAGGTGGGTCCCGCACCAATCGCCATACTCTCCGGTCTCCCCCAGGGTTTGGCGGATTTCCGCGTCATCCAACAGCTTCTTCTCTTTCAGGTCCACCGCCAGCATGCGGCCGGGACCAAGGCGACCGGCGGAATCAACGTTGCAATTGCGCTCGCCCTGCAACAACCCGACTTCGGAGGCGAGCAAGATGGTGCCGTCATCGTAAACCTTGTAGCGGGCGGGCCGCAGTCCGTTGCGGTCGAGGCAGGCGCCGATGAAACGCCCGTCGGAGAACACAATCGCCGCCGGGCCGTCCCACGGCTCCATGATGCAGGAGTGGTAATGGAAAAAAGCCCGCACCGAAGGCGACATCTCCTCGTCGTTTTCCCAAGCCGCCGGCATCATCATGCTGACCCCGTGCAATGCCGACCGGCCGCTGAGGGCAATGGTCTGCAAGCAGTTGTCAAAACTGGCGGAGTCGGACATGTCGGGCTGGATAAGCGGGCGCAAATCCTGAAAGCGGTCGCCCCAGATCCCGTGGGAATCGGCATATTCGCGCGCCCGCATCAGGTTGCGGTTGCCCCGCACGGTGTTGATTTCGCCGTTGTGGGCCATCATCCGAAACGGCTGGGCGAGGTGCCAGGTCGGGAAGGTGTTGGTGGAATACCGCTGGTGAAAAACCGCGTAGGAACTGGTGAAGTCGCGCGATTTCAAATCGACAAAAAACTTCCGGATTTGGGGAGCGTTCAGGAGCCCTTTGTAAACAATGGTCCGCGAGGAAAAGCTGCAAATGTAGAACCCCTCGATACCCGCCTCCCCGATGTTGCGTTCGCTCGACTTTTGAACGAGGAACAATTTCCGTTCGAATTCATCGTCCGACATCCCTCCCGATTTGCCCACCATCGCCTGCACAATGAGGGGCCGGGTCAGCAGGGCTTTTTGCCCGAGGCATCCCGAGTCCACCGGCACCTCCCGCCACGCCAAAAACGCGAGCCCTTCCCGCTTGACCGCTTTTTCCACAATGTGCCGGGCGTAGGCCTGGGCGTAGTCGTCCTCACGGGGCAAAAAGATCATCCCCACGCCAAGGTCGGAATCCGCGAACAACGGCTTGTTGACGCCGTCCAGAAACTTTTTGAACAAGGTGACGGGGATTTGCGTGAGGATGCCGGCTCCGTCTCCGGTGATGGCGTCGGCGTCAATGGCGCCGCGGTGGGCCAGGTTTTTAAGGGCGGTCACCGCTTTGTCGATGATGTCGTAGGAGCGTTCCCCGTTGACACGGGCAATGAACCCGACGCCGCAGGCGTCGTGTTCAAACTCGGAACGGTATAGGGGGGAGGGAGCGATGGTTTTCATAACGGTGATGGAATGGATTCGGTGTGTAAAAAAAGGCCGGTGTTGAGCCGGCCTTGGGAGGGTTTGCCTTGTTTCCCGGCCGGGTTAGAAAAAACGAATGGTTTTGGAAGCCATGCGCTCGTGTTCCTCATCCGTGCAGGAACGGTCGATGGGAGCGTCCGGCACCGAATCATTCGATTGAACCAACTCGTTGGCGAGAAGGTAATTCTCGACCTCCTCACCGCTCACGTCGGCCAGCATCACCCCGTCAATCTCGACGCAGGGTGAGAGCGGCTGGCCGGATTTGCGCACCATCACGGCGTAATTTTCCCGATTGTTGATGATGTCGATGTCTTCGTAAGCAAGGTTGTACTTGCCCAGAATGGCGCGTACCCCGTTACTCCATCCGCACGTCGGTTTTAAATAAGCTTTGATGTTCATCTGAAGAATGTTGGTAAAGATGGTTGGTCTGGTGCCGAAATCGAATCGGCGCGAAACCCATAATGTCTATTCGACCAAGCCAAATAGGCAAACGCGGTGATTTATTTGCGTACTAGAAACGGCAGAGCCCCCGCCCGCGCAAGCGTAAAATTCAACCACCCCGCCCCGCGGAAAGGGATGGCGTGAAACGAAGGTTGTGCTAGTTTCCCCCTTTTAACAAACCGATCAACATGATCAGCACGGACACCAACCATCAACAGGAAACCATCGCCGCCCAGGCCACCGGCGGCGGGGAAGCCGCTATCGCGGTCATTCGCGTGAGCGGGCCGCTTGTGCCCGGCTTGGTCTCCGCCATCTACCACTCCCCTCCCCCGCCCCCCCGCAAATTCGCGCGGGGCAAATACCGGAATGTCCGGGGAGAGGTGCTGGACGACACCCTCCACTGCCGCTTCCCCGCTCCCCGCTCCTATACCGGTGAGGATGTCTTGGAAATCTCCTGTCATGGAAACCCGCTGATCGCGAGGTCCATCCTTCGCGATTTGAGCGCCCGCGGCTGCCGGTTGGCCGAACCCGGGGAATTCACCCGGCGGGCCTTTTTAAACGGACGCATGGATCTCAGCCAGGCGGAGGCGGTGATTGACATCATTCGCGCGCGGGGAGACCGCGCCTTGCAAGTTGCCCGGCACCAGCTTCAGGGAGGGCTGGGAAAACGCGTGAAAGAATTCATCCATGAATTGCTGGAAATCCTGGCCGGCTTGGAGGCGTATATTGATTTTCCCGAGGAAGACCTGCCGGTGGAAGACCCCGAAGGACCGGTCAAAAGAATCCAAAGACTGGATACTGCCGTCGCCCGGCTGATCAAAACCGCCCGCTACGGCGCACTGTTGCGGGAAGGAGCGCGCGTTCTGATCATTGGCGCTCCCAACGCGGGCAAGAGCAGCCTTTTAAACCGTCTCGCCGGTCACGACCGGGTGCTGGTCAGCAACCAACCCGGCACCACCCGCGACGCGGTCGAGGAGCGGATCCCGGTCGGCGACCACTGCATCCGGATTATGGATACAGCCGGGCTCCGCTCGCACGGGGACCAACTGGAAACCATGGGCATGCGGAAAACCCTTGAATACGCGGAAGAAGCGGATTTCTTCCTTCTCCTGTTGGACGCCACCCTCCCCCACCCCGCTTTGCCGGTTTCCCTGCCCGGGCTTTTGACGCCGGACAACACGCTGGTGGTTCATAACAAAATCGACCTGCTGCCCAACCAAACCGTTCAACCATGGGGATCGGACTTCAAGCAGATCTCCCTTTCCGCTTTGACCGGGGAAGGTCTGGACGACTTGGAAGCAGCCATGAATGACCTGATTGAGGCAACCAATCCGGTGGCGGCGGAGGAGTTCGTGGTCATCGGCGCGCGCCACGCCGAAGCCTTGGAAACAGCTTCCGTATCCTTGGAAGAAAGCCATTCCCTGCTCTTGAATCATGAGCCGACGGAATTGGCGGTCAGTCACTTGCGCACGGCCTTGCACCATTTTGGGGAAATCACCGGCCAAGTGGACAACGAAGCCATGCTCGACCGGCTCTTCGCCAATTTTTGCATTGGAAAATGAAAAACCATTCATGAAAAACGTGTTTGATGTGATTGTTTGCGGCGCGGGCCATGCGGGCTGCGAAGCCGCGCTGTCCGCCGCGCGCCTGGGCGCCAACACCCTGATGTTGACCGGGAATCTCGACACGGTTGCCCAAATGAGCTGCAACCCGGCCATCGGCGGCCAGGCCAAAGGGCACATGGTAAGGGAAATCGACGCCTTGGGCGGCGAAATGGCTATCAACACCGATGTCACGGCCATTCAATTCAAACTCCTCAACGCCTCGCGGGGGCTGGCCGTGCAAGCACCCCGCGCCCAAAGTGACAAAAAGGCTTACCAGTTCCGGATGAAGCACACTCTGGAGCTTCAGCCCAACCTGACCCTGTTCCAAGCCACCGTGACCGGGCTGATTTTCGAAAACGGCAAAGTGGTCGGATGCCGCACCAATCTGGACTTGGATTTCCACGGCAAAACCGTGGTCGTCACCACCGGCACCTTCCTGCGGGGCCTGATGCACATCGGCCAAAACAAAAACGAAGGCGGGCGCATGGGAGATTCCAGCGCCAAAACCCTGTCCGCCAGTTTTCTTGACGCCGGCATCGAGCTGCAACGGCTCAAAACCGGAACGCCGCCGCGCATTCAAGGACGCACCATTGACTTTTCGGTAATGGAAGAGCAGCGCGGGGACCCCACCCCAACCCTGTTTGCTTTTCACGACACCCGGCAGGATTCGGATTTGTTCCACGTGGAACAATCGGGGGAGGATCGGCCTGGTTGGGAACCGGGTGTTCGGCAGATTTCCTGCTGGATCACGCACACCGGCGATCAAACCGCGGAGATCGTTCATAAAAACCTGTGCCGGTCTCCGCTCTACGGAGGTGCCATTGAGGGAACCGGCCCACGCTATTGTCCGAGCATTGAGGACAAATTCGTCCGGTTCGCCGACAAACCCCGCCACCGGCTTTTTCTGGAGCCGGAGGGCCGGTCCACCAACGAGTATTACATCAACGGCCTTTCCACCAGCCTGCCTTTTGATGTGCAGGTTGATTTGGTCCACAGCATTCCCGGCCTGGAAAAGGCCCGCATTTTGAGGCCGGCCTACGCGGTGGAGTATGATTTCGCTCCGCCAACCCAGCTTTTTCCGTCCTTGGAGTCCAAAAAAGTTGAAAATCTTTTTTTTGCCGGCCAGATCAACGGCACATCGGGTTACGAGGAAGCGGCGGGGCAGGGGTTGGTTGCGGGGGTAAACGCGGTTCTGAAGGGGAGGGGAGAGGATCCCATGGTCCTCAGCCGCCAGGAATGTTACATCGGGGTTTTAATCGACGATCTGGTGACCAAGGGCACCTTGGAGCCTTACCGCATGTTCACCAGTCGGGCGGAACACCGGTTGCTGTTCAATCACGGCAGCGCTGAAATGCGTCTTTATCATCATGCCCGCAAACACGGTCTGGTTTGTTCCGAACGTTTGCAACGAATGGAAGCCAAAAAACAAACGGTGGAGGACTGGACCGCGCGATTGAACACCGGTCGAACACCCAATGGAACCTTTGGCGAGCTTGTTCGGCGGCGGGAATCTGATATCCCTTTTCCGTCCGAATTCAATTATTTATCCGCTGAAATCCGGAGCGAAATTCTATATCGCGTTGGTTATGAAGGTTATCTGAAACGCGAACAGGCTCAGGTCGAGAAAGTCAAATCCATGGAGGGGCTCCGGTTGTCCCCCGGAATCGATTATGGAAGGGTGCGGGGCTTGAAAAAAGAATGCGCGGACAAACTCGCTGAAATCCGTCCCTTCACTCTCGGGCAGGCCAGCCGGATCAGCGGGGTTACCCCGGCCGATATCCACATACTCATGGTTCATGTGAAGGCGGGTCTGGACAAAAAGGCCTCCGACCGTCCCGAAGCAGCCCTTTGACACTTTTCGGTTGCCTGAATCCAGTCGATTCTTCACTGGTATTCCCATGTCTGGACACAGTAAATGGGCAACCACCAAACGCCACAAGGCGGTCATTGATGCCAAACGGGGCAAGATCTTCAGTGTAATCAGCAAAGAGATCACCATCGCGGCCCGCGAGGGCGGCGGCACCCCGGACATGAATCCCCGCCTGCGCACGGCTCTGCAAAAAGCCAAAGCCGCCAACATGCCGGGGGACAACATTGACCGGGCCATCAAAAAAGGGACCGGCGAGCTGCCTGGCGTCAATTATGAAGAGGTTGTTTATGAAGGCTATGGACCCAACGGGGTGGGGCTGATTGTTGAAACCACCACCGACAACCGCAACCGCACCGCCTCGGAAGTGCGCAGCCTTTTTTCCAAGCACGCGGGAAATTTGGCGGGGACCGGCGCCGTGGCTTTTCAATTCAACCACATGGGTCAGTTTCTCATCGCTCGGGAAAAAGTGGCGGAGGAGGGTTTGCTGGAAGCGGTTTTGGAAGCGGGGGTGGAAGATGTCAAAACCGAGTCCGACCACTATGAGGTGCTTTGTCCGGTTCCGGCCTTTTATTCCGTGAGCCAGGCTTTGGAGGGACTGGGAGTGGAGGCGGACTCCGCCGAACTTGCCTACATTCCCAATATCACGGTTCCGATCACCGAGGTTGGCCCGGCCCGCCAATTGCTCAAATTGATCGAGGCGTTGGAGGAGCAGGACGATGTGAAAAGCGTTCACTCCAATGCGGATATGGATGAATCCATCGTGGAGTCAGCCCAATCGTGAACGAGTTCACCTTTCGAAAAATCGCCCAACCGGCCCCGGTTGGCGGCCAAACCGGTCCGGCTTGAGCCGCAGCGCGCCCGGCCGCCTCACCCATCCATGAACGACCCGGAATCCACAGTCGCCGCCCAAGACGGGGAAATCGGTTTGGTTGAATACCATGATTTTGTTTGCGAACGGCCTTTTGAGTTCGAGTGTGAGAGAGTTATCCCGTCCTATCAAATCCGATACGAAACCTACGGACGTCTCAACGCCTCAAAGACCAACGCCATCCTCATCTGCCACGCCTTGAGCGGGGACCATCACTGCGCGGGGGTGCATTCGCTGTCCGACCGCAAGTCGGGTTGGTGGAACAACATGATCGGTCCCGGCAAGCCGATCGACACCACCCGGTTTTTCGTTATTTGCTCCAATTGCCTGGGAGGCTGCCAGGGTTCCACCGGACCGGCCTCCATCAATCCGGTGGACGGCAAGCCCTACAATCTCGATTTTCCGTTCGTCACCATTCGCGACATGGTGCGGGCGCAAAAAGTGTTGATGGATCACTTGGGCGTGAATCAACTTCGGGCGGTGGTCGGTGGTTCCATGGGAGGGATGCAGGTGCTGCAATGGGCTTTGGAATATCCGGATTTCGTGCGGGCGATCATCCCGATGGCCACCACCTCGCGGCAAGGCTCTCAAACGATTGCTTTTAATGAAGTTGGACGACAGGCGATCATGCGGGACCCCGAATGGAAGGGGGGGGATTACGAACAAGGAGAAGGCCCGCGGGTTGGCTTGGCCATCGCGCGCATGATGGCCCACATCACTTATTTGTCCGACAAAGGGATGGAACGGAAATTCGGCCGGCGCCTGCGCGGGGAAGCGAGCGGAGGGCTGAGTTTTGACGCCGCTTTCGAGGTGGAAAGTTATTTGCGGCACCAAGGGCAAAGTTTCATCAATCGGTTCGACGCCAACACCTACCTCTATTTCACCCGAGCCTTGGACTATTTCGACTTGTCGGCCACCCACGGTTCCCTGGAGGAGGCGTTCTCCGGTATGAAAGCCCGCGCCCTGATCATAGGTTTCACCTCCGACTGGTTGTTTCCCCCCGAACAAAACCGGATGATTGTTCACGCCATGCTGCGGGCGGGGAAGGCCGCTTCCTACGCGGAAGTGAAAATGGATTTTGGCCATGATTCTTTTTTGGTCGATTCCCCCATGCTCTACCAATTGGTGCGGGCGTTTCTCAAGGAGGCGGCTTCATGAAAGCAGGGGAGGGGAGTTCCGGGAAAAGTGACCACCGGCCCGCGGAGAAGCGCACGGTGGACATGCAAATCATCAGCGATTGGGTGGAGCCGGGCGGCAAGGTGCTCGACCTGGGTTGCGGCCGGGGGATTTTTTTGCAGTACCTCACCCGCAAAAAAAACGTGTTCGGCGTGGGGGTGGATGTCGATGCGAACAAAATCACCGCCTGCCTGGCCCGCGGCCTGAACGCCTACCACGGCGATCTCTTCGGCTTGATGAGCCGGTTTTCCGACCGGTTTTTCGACCGGGTAATTTGCTCGCGAACGCTGCAGGAACTTCAGCACCCGGCGGATACGGTTTTAGAGGCGCTGCGGGTGGGACGGTTTGTGACGGTTGGCTTCGTGAATAACGGGTATTGGAAAAACCGGGTTTCCCTGTTCTTCCGCGGCCGCCGGGTCCGCAACGAGGTGTATCCGGGCAAGTGGCACGAGAGCCGGACCATCCACCCGGTTTCCGTGACGGAGTTCGAAGAGTTTTGCCGGGACAACAATGTGCGGGTGGTCAACCGGGTGTTTTTGGCGGGTGACTGGAGAACCCGCCGCCGTTTCCTGCCGACGTTGTTTTGTGGATACGCCGTCTTCGACCTGACTCTGGATGCCGACCTGCAACCCGGCGGCGGGGAAACGGCCAAGCCAGGTTGAACGGGCCTCAAGCGGCCTTGCGAACCGACTCGGATTCGTCGTGAACCACACAGGAACAGACTGGACGGGCGCGGCAAAACCACCGGTTCAGCAAGTGCGTGGCAATCAAACAAGCCCCGCCGGCCACGACCATGGCCACCTCAACCCCGCCGTGCCCGAGCAGCAACCCGCCCAAAATCAACGCGGCGGCCATCCCGAATGGAATCCACAACAACGCCCGCCGGTGTTGTTTCCAGCCACGCCGCACGCAAAACCACCCAAGCAGAATGGCGGCGGCACCCAGCGCGATTTCGAACCCGCCTTGCAAGACAAAGCCGAAGCCAAGCGCGGGCAAAACCGACACTAGGGCGGGCAGGGTCAGGCAATGGGCGACACAGCCCAGTGACAGGCAGATGCCGGCCTTGTCAGCCAGCATCAACCGCCGGTTTTCCCCGGCGGAGTCCTCGATGATATCGGTTGAAATGGTTTTCGCCTCAAATTGCACACACCCAGCATCCGAGCCAAAATTCCCCGTGTCAAATGCAAATTGTTTGAAATAACACCTTATCCCAAAATCGGTTTAAGACAACCGGAGCAGGGGTGACCAAGGGGTGGGTTTTATTGCGGTGATGGAAGCTCGAAAGTCCCTCTGCCCGGTATGAAGACGGAAGAAACTCTCCATTCCCCGGCAGTCTTTTTAAGAATATAGGTCGTTGGTTCCATCTGGTTCGGCAAGCCCAACTCAAAATCGACTTCAGCTTCCGAATCCGATTGATAGCGGATTGCGTTAATCTTAAATCGGAGCATCGGATCGTTCCATTCCCGGGAGGGCCAAGGGGCATTGATGCCACCGGGATTTTTCGCTTCCCGAACCACGGTCTTCAAAAGGAGCGATTTGACGAGTGCTTTCGGCGAGGAACTATCAATCTCTACGCTCTCTGGCAGCGACTGTTCATAGGCAAACTCTTCATCCAATTCCGCGAGCGACTCCGGCAGGCGGAATCCCTTTGGGATATTTCGCGGCGGGCTCGGTGTGACCGGAGTTGAGAACCGACCCTGCCGGTAACCGTTGATTGCCGAAGCCAAATTGTGTTCAGCGAACTTTTCCAATTCATCGATCACGTGTTTTCCGCGCTTTCCTCCCATGCTAATCGAGTAAATCAGTGATTGTGCCGCCCAGATGTTCTTTTCGCGGGCAGCCCGTTTCTTGAGCCAAGAGAGACCCTCTTGCGTGCCGCAAACTCCAAGGGCATGCATCATCCACCCGTGGCTGAACGCCTCCGCCGGGTCGTTGAGTGCAGCAAGAAGGTCCGCAGTGGATTCCTCAGGAGTCAATGCGAGGAGCCTGACAGCTTCGATGACTTCCCAATTGCCCCTGTCCCGGTGGGGTACCCCATCCTGCCCTTGGATTCTCACAACATCCATTAACACATCCCGCCGCTCTTCCTCCCCAAGCCTCCGCAATTCCAGCAAGCGCCTTATGACGTATGTGGGTCGAAAGGCTTCCACCTCTTCCGGGTTAAGTTCCCGCTCATGGATATTCGCCATCATTTCGATCATAGAGAAATAGCGGCCATCAATCTCATCAAGAATGGAGAGGAGTGCTGGCAATTGGCCAGCGGCTTCGTAAAGATTCAAAATCCGAAAATGGGCATCGGAGGAAAAATATAGCGCGGAGGTAGGAAATGCTGCTTGATAGTAAGCTATGACAGCCTCCGCCGGCCGTCCCAGATACTCCAAGCAGATTCCGTCGTAAAACGCGTATCGGTAATTGTGGTACGCGCGCTCGTTGCCACACCAAGATTGAAAAGGGTATTTCTTTCTCGATTTTTCGTATGCATCTCGTGCTCCCGCAAAATCACCTTTTGCAAAAAGGCTATTCCCAATCTCCCATTGAGCGCGCGGTCGGTAATTTCTGTAAGACTCCATCAGATGCCCTCCAGGCTCCAAATCATCCACAGGCTGTCCGATCAGTGACTTAAAAACCATGATAGCTTCGTCGTAGCGCCCGAGATGCTTGAGTGTGTGACCGAGGTTGAATGTGGCTTTTCCCCGTAAAGGTGGAGCGAGGTCGGTCGCCAGAAGTTCACGAAACGCCCTCTCCGCAGCCTCGTGGTTTCCGATTGCAAATAGCCGGTTGGCGGCCTCCAGAGACGGTTCCCCTTGAACACTCTCGTCTGCCGCCAAGCCATCTCCACAAATTGTAAATCCAATAATCAAAAGAAGATACCGGCATATCCGCACCACTGACCAGCGGACGGGGGCGATAACAACAGTGCAAACAGGTGATAATTTCATAACGGACGGATTTGGAGATAGTAACACATTGAAGAAACCGGCGTTTTAGCGCCAGCCAATTGATTTATGACAGCCTCCCTTTGATATATGAGTTCAAACCCAACGGCTCAAATTCATTCTGTGCGTGAATTTGGTCTCATCAAGAAACACCATGGAAATATCCCCAAACCCAGCACGGCTGCTTCCAATCCGTGGATTTCAGTTTAACCCACCGCCGCGTCCACGCCCGCCAAAGCCAGTTCTCCATACAGGGAACTGACGGTCACCCGGTTGACGCGGACCGGGACGAGTTCGCCGACCAGGCGTTCGGAGGCGGGGAACAACACCACGCGGTTCCCGGGGGTGCGCCCGTGATAAAGGTTTCCCTTGCGCGCGGGGCCTTCCACCAGCACCTCCTGCTCGCTGTGCAGCAGGGACTGGTTGCGGCGGCGGGAGCTTTCGGACAACAATTTTAACAGAACCTGATTGCGCTCTTCCTTGACCTCGTCGGGAATCTGGTCCGGAAGCCCGGCCGCCGGGGTGCCGCTGCGGATGCTGTATTTAAAGATGTAGGCCATGTCGTAGCCGACTTCCTCAAACAGCGAGCGGGTTTGGGCGAAGTCGTCCTCGGTCTCCCCCGGGAAGCCCACGATGATGTCGGTGGAAAAATACATGCCGGGCGTCACCGCGCGCAGGCTTTCCACAATTTCCAAGTATTTTTGGCGGGAGTAGGGGCGGTTCATCGCCTTCAACATCCGGTCGGACCCGGACTGAAGTGGCAGATGCACGTAGGGACAAAGTTTTGGCAGATAGCCGTAAGCCTCGGCCAAATCCCGGTTGAAACCGCGCGGGTGGGGGGAGGTGAAACGAATGCGGGCGAGGCCCGGGATGTCGTGCAGGCGCTCGATCAATTGCACGAACGCTGATTTTCCATCAAGCGGCGGGATGACGCCCCTCCCGTAGCTGGTGACGATCTGCCCGAGCAAGGTCACCTCGCGGGTTCCGCCCGCCACCAGTTCCTCCACTTCGGCGGTGATCTCTTCAATCGACCGTGACCGCTCGGAGCCGCGGGTTTTGGGAACGATGCAAAAGGCACAGCTCATGTTGCACCCCTGCATGATGGAAACAAAGGCCGAGACCCGGCGGGTGTCTTCGTCGTGTCCGCGGATGGTGTCCTGCGAACCCTCTTCCTCCTCCAAGTCCAGAATGGTGGAGGGGCGGGGAGCACCCGGAGCCCGCTCGGCGGTGAGCCGGTCGAGATAATCCGGCACATGGTGAAACCGCTGGGTGCCGACCACCAGATCGAGATCCGGCAACCGGTCGAACAATTCCGCGCCCCGGTTTTGCGCCATGCAACCCATGATGCCGAGGATGAAACGAGGGTTGGCCCGCTTGCGGCGCGAAAGATACCCCCCTTTGCCGATCGCCTTTTGTTCGGCCTGGTCGCGCACGCTGCAGGTGTTGAGCAGGACGATGTCGGCTTCCTCCTCCTTCTCGGTGATCCGGTAGCCGCGGCCGCGCAGCATGACGGCGACCGCTTCGGAATCGCGGACGTTCATCTGGCACCCGTAGGTTTTTATATAGACACGGTTCATGGCAAACAGGGGAGGGGAGCGTTACCCATCCCCTCCCGGACGTCAAGCCGCCCGCAAACCCGAACCGCCATCCGCTCAAAACCGGTTTTGGGGGGGCGGCGGTTGGCCGTTCGCTTTCGCAATAGCTTCCATTTTCGAAATCGAAATCGAAATCGAAATCGGGATCGTAATCGTAATCGTAATCGAACCGCTTGGAACAAAGCCGTTGGTAACGCGACTGCCAATGGTGGCCATTCCATGTATCCGTTCAAATCAACCACCCAAGCGGCGTGGTTCGTCGTGTCCCGAGTCCAATCCTTCGATTGGATGATGTTACCTTCGATTCGGAAATAAGATCCCGATTTCGATATCGATTTCGATTTGGATGTGGATTTTGATTTTCCAACCGGATGGGTGCTGTTTGACGACCGCCCGTGCCGAACGGACGGGCCCGCCCGCCTGTCCGCGCGGCAGGGAGGCGGCCCCGTCCCGGAGCCTTGTCGGCCACCCGGGCAACCCCGGTATACCGGCGGGATCGAAAATTCCTTGCCGGGGGGCTTGACATGGTTTGCCCAAAATCTAGTTTCGTCCCTTTTTCGATTGATGAAAACATTTCTAGCCAGGAAGGAAACCGTCGCGCCAAAGTGGTACGTGATCGATGCCAAAGATCAGGTGCTGGGCCGTTTGGCGGTCAAAATCGCCAATATTTTGCGGGGCCGCCACCGCCCAACCTACACACCGCACGTGGACACGGGTGACTTCGTGGTTGTGATTAATGCCGAGAAAGTCGCATTGACCGGTAAAAAGGAAGATCAAAAGAAATACATGTTCTATTCCGGTTATGTCGGCGGGGAAAGCTACCGCTCGATTCCGGAAATGCGCCGCCGTCGGCCGGAGTTCATTATCCAGCACGCGGTCAAAGGCATGTTGCCGAAAAACCGCTTGGCGCGCCAAATGTTGAAAAAATTGAAAGTCCACGCCGGTACCGACCACCCGCATGAGGCACAAAAACCAGAACCACTTTCCCTGTAAGGCATGAGCACAGCCACCACTGAATTCCTGGCCACCGGCCGCCGCAAAACAGCCGTCTCCCGCATCCGCCTCAGCGAGGGTGCCGGAGACAGCACTGTCAACGGGCGGCCCATGGAAGAATACTTCCCGACCGACCTTTTGCAAAACCAAGCGCTTTTGCCTTTGGTGACCGCCGAGCTGAAAGACGGGATGCACTTTCGCGCCTCCGTCGCCGGGGGCGGCGTCAGTGCCCAATCCGTGGCGATTGCCCACAGCGTGGCCCGCGCATTGCTGAAATTCAACCCGGAACTCCGCTCGGTGCTTAAGAAAGCCGGCCACCTGACCCGCGACCCGCGGGAGCGCGAGCGCAAAAAACCGGGCCGTCCGGGAGCGCGCAAGCGGTTCCAATTCTCCAAACGGTAATTTTTTTCGCGGGCTCCGCCCTCACGTCATTGTTGCGACGGGCTCCCGCGTCTGGAGATCACGTTGGCCATGACGAATTCCGCCGGGCAATCCAAACCCGCAGTCGCCGTTGTCGGTGCCTCGGGTTACACCGGAGAACTTCTGGTGAAACTGTTGCTGCGCCATCCGCACGTGCGGTTGGCGGCGGTCACTTCCCGCCAGCACGCCGGCAAACCGGTGGAAGCCGTCATTCCAGCCTTGCGGGGATTCGGAGGGGGATTGGTTTTCACCGCTTCCAATCCGGAGGAATTGGCGGCGGACGATGCCATCGATTTGTTTTTCCTGGCGCTCCCCCATGGCGTCGCCCACGATTTTGCCAAGCCATTGGTGGCGGCTGGGCGGAGGGTGATTGATCTAAGCGCTGATTTCCGCCTTTCCTCCGCGGATCTGTATCAAGACTATTACGGAACCGCCCACCCGTGTCCGGAATTGTTGTCCCGGGCGGCTTATGTGCTGCCGGAATATGCGCCCGCCGATTGGAAAAGCGCGCCACTGGTGGCCGCGCCCGGCTGTTATCCGACCAGCATTTTACTGCCGTTGTTACCGCTGTTGCGGACCGGAGCCGTGAAAACGGAGGGGATCGTCGTCAATTCATCCAGTGGAGTCAGCGGGGCCGGCAAGAAAATTGCCGAGGATTATCTTTTTTGCGAACGGGCGGAAAGTGCCAAAGCTTACGGATTGCCCAAACACCGCCATCTTTCCGAAATCGAGGAACAGCTTGCCCTGGCGGCCGGACGACCGGTGGTGATTCAATTCACTCCCCACCTTTCACCGATGAAACGGGGGATCATCACCACCATCGTGGCGCCATCGGTGGTTTCCTCCGTCGAAGAAATTTATGCGGTTTGGCGGGATCTTTACGAAAACACGCCTTTTGTGCAATTGCTTCCCTCCGGTCAAACACCGGACAGTCAACATGTGGTTGGAACCAACCGGATCGACATGTCGGCGGTGCTCGATCCCCGCACGCGCAATGTGGTGATCACTTCCGCCGAGGATAATTTGATGAAAGGGGCGGCCGGCCAGGCGGTGCAGATCATGAATTTGTGGAACGGCTTCCCCGAGGAGGCCGGCCTGCAGTGAATCCCGATGCCATGAGCGAACCGACCGTCACCGAAAATTCGCCCGGCGTGACCGATGTCCCCGGTTTTTCGGCGGCCGCCGCCGCTTGCGGCATTCGCGCCACCGGCGACCGCGACCGGCTGGATCTCGCGCTGATTTATTCGAAAGATCCCTGTTCCGCCGCCGGGGTCTTCACCCAAAACGCGGTCAAAGCGCCACCGGTTCGGCTCTGCGCCGATCTGCTGGCCGCCGGGCAACCGTTTCACGGCATCGTCGCCAACAGCGGCAACGCCAACGCCTGCACCGGGGAGGAGGGAATGGCCGACGCCCGCGAAATGGGCGCCCTCACCGGAAACGCCCTCGGTGTCCCGCCTAACTCGTTCCTGGTCTGCTCCACCGGCCGCATTGGCGATCGGTTGCCGATGGAGAAGCTCCGCAACGGCATTTCCGTCGCCACGACAAATCTTTCTTCTGATCAAGACCGCGGGCTGGCGGCCGCCCAGGCGATTCTCACCTCCGACACCCGCCCGAAAACCGTGACCGTCCGCTTCGAGTGGGAAGGGCAAACGGTGACCGAGGCCGGGCTGGCCAAGGGGGCCGGCATGATTCAGCCCAACATGGCCACCATGCTCGCCTTTCTCGCCACCGACGCCGCCGTGGAACGGGAGGTTTTGCAAAAGATCCTGGGCCGCGCGGTCGATTACACCTTCAACCGCATCACCGTCGATGGCGACATGAGCACCAACGACACCGTCCTGCTGCTCGCCAACGGGCGTTCTGGCGTCCGCGTCGCGGACGAATCGGGCGGGTTGGCCGAACGCTTCGCGGTCGCCGTACGCCGGGCATGCGGTTATTTGGCCGAAAAAATTGTCTCCGACGGGGAGAAAATCACCAAGGTGGTGGAGGTAATCGTTGCGGGTGCCGAAAGCGAAGCCGATGCCGAAAAAGTTGCCCGCGCCATCGGAAACTCGCTGCTGGTCAAGTCTTCCTGGTACGGCGAGGATCCGAACTGGGGACGCCTCGCCGATGCCGCCGGCTATGCCGGCGCCCGTTTGGTGGAGGAGAAACTCGATATTTTTTACGAAGACGTGCCCGCCGTTGCCAAGGGCCGGCCGTTGCCGGAAAACAAACCGAAGTGGAAAGAGGTGGTGAAGGCCCCCCGCTTCCGCATCACCCTCAATCTGAATCTCGGACGGGACGAGTTCCGGCTCCTCGCGACCGATTTGACCGAAGCTTATGTCCGATTCAACAAAAGCGAGTGAAACCGCCTTCGGCGAATACATCGCCAAGGCGCGGGTGTTGCTGGAAGCGTTGCCGTATATCCAGCGATTCCGCGGTTCCACCTTCGTGGTCAAATACGGCGGCAGCTTCATGGACGATCCCGATCCCGACGTTCGCGCCCGCGTGGCCATCGACGTGGCCTTTCTCGCCGCCGTCGGGATCAACGTCATCGTGGTTCACGGCGGCGGCAAGGCGATCTCGCGGGCCATGGAAAATTCCGGTTTGCGCCCGGTTTTCAACAACGGCCTCCGCGTAACCGACGAAGAAACGATGGCGGTGGTCAAGCAAACCCTGAACAAGGAAGTGAACCCCGACATTTGCCGCATGATCGCGGCCCAACAGGGACGCTCCCTCGCCATGCCGGGCGACACCGTCCTGACCTGCCGCAAACTCGACCGGGATGACGGGGGCGCCAAAATCGATCTCGGCATGGTCGGGGACATCACCGAAGTGAAGGTGAAACTGATCAAAAAAGCCCTCGCCGAAGACCGGATTCCAGTCATCTCGCCCTTGGCCGAAGGTTTGGACGGGAAAGCCTACAACATCAACGCCGACATCGCCGCCTCCCGGGTGGCCGGGGTCTTGCGCGCCCGCCGCCTCGTGTTTTTGAGCGACGTGCCCGGCCTGCTGCAAAACCCGGCCGACCCCGCCAGCGTCATCCCAACCGTCAAAATCCGCGAGGTCGATGCTTTGAAGAAAAGCAAAGTCATCGACAAGGGGATGCTGCCGAAAATCAATGGCGCCATGCGGGCACTGCACGACGGGGTTCACCGCGTTCACTTCATCGACGGGCGGATGCCGCACAGCCTGTTGCTGGAAATTTTCACCGACAAAGGCGTCGGCACCGAAATCATTCACGGGTGAAACGCTGGTGAGGACTGCCCCGGTCGGCCTTTCCCCGGGAGTGAACCGACAGCTCCTTTAAAAAAATTCGTGGCAACCGGTACGCAGACCAAGCCGCCCGGGTGCCCGCCTTGGCGGCGTGGCAGGACGTGCCGCCCGTTGATATAAGCATTTTGCAAGCGCACGGCCATGGCCGCCGGCGTTCGAATCGCCTGCAAGGGGATTTTTTTCTGTTTTCCCCAAGTAGCTGCCAGACCTCTGGTCGGCAGTCGGACATCCACGGGGTCTGGTAGGCACATGCGCGGGTCGGCAGACCAGCTCAGCCGAGTCGAGGTCTTGCCGCTACGGGGATTCAGTCCCGCCGTGCGGATTGGATCCATTCAACTTCCGGCTGGAAACGGCTTTTCACTCACCAGTGGCGGCATGGTTCGGGAAGCCAGGACCGTTTCGGCTGGGATGGGACACCCGCG
>PXDN01000124.1 GCA_003566375.1 Opitutia bacterium | reverse complement strand
CCTCGTCGAGGAACCGCTCGGCAGCGACACGGTAGAGATCGAAACGGTCGGACTGGTGGTGGGTCTCGTCCCAATCGAGCCCGAGGCGTCGAAGGGTGTCGAGAACCGCCTCGGTGAGCTCGGGTTGGCTGCGAGCGGTGTCGGTGTCCTCGACCCGCACGATGAAGGTCCCGCCGGTGTGGCGGGCATACAGCCAATTAAACAAGGCCGTGCGGGCGCTTCCAATGTGGAAGAAACCGGTGGGACTCGGTGCGAATCGAACGCGTGTGGAAGACATGGTTGTCGGATCGGTTGAAAAGTTGGTGTTCCGCTGAAGACAGTTTCACAAAATCCAAAAGCGGTGAAGCGAAAGAAGCCCCGTGGCATCGGGCCTTTGCCGATGAATCAGTAGCATCGGCCCTTGGCCGATGACCTTGCCCGATGACGATGAACCAGATGAAATGGCCTGATACCCCCAAAGCCAAGCGGCGTTTTCCCGTACTTGGAAAAACGCCGCCGTTAGGGGAAAAATTACCAAAAGGCGCCGAATTACCGGCGGAAGCCGCCACGACGGTCATCGCCGCGACCGCCATCGCGGTAACCTCCGCCGCCTCCGCCGCCGCGGGGACCGCCCCGCTGGCCACCTCCGCCGCCACCGCCACGGGGGCCGCCGCGGAATCCACCACCGCCGCCGCCGGCCGGCCGCTCTTCGCGCGGGCGGGCCTCGTTAACCGTCAATTCGCGGCCGTCGAGTGCTTTCCCGCTGATTTCGTGAATGGCGCGTTCGGCCTCTTCGGGAGAAGACATTGTTACGAAGGCAAAGCCCCGGGGCCGTCCGGTCTCGCGATCATTCATCATGACCACTTCGATTACTTCGCCAACCTGGGCAAACAGGTCGCGCAAAGAATCCTCCGTGGCGCTGAAGGGAATGTTTCCAACAAAAAGTTTGGCTGTCATGTGATGTGTGTTGATTTGAACTTGCCAGATGCCGCGCGGACTCGTTCCCGACTGTCGGATCTCAAACTGTCCCTGATGCACATCAACTGACAATTTCCCAAACCCCGAAGACACTGACAAAACCCAGAGCAAAGTGATTGCCTCCCCTTGCGACAAGAAAAAACTCACCAAATCTTGCCGGTTTCGGTGAAAACAGCCTCGACTCGGCAATAGAATTTTTGGCATCATACCAAGGCTTTGGAGATTTCGCGCGGCTCCCCGTTCGAAATTCCCAAAAAAACTCCATTGATGAGAAGGCCCTTCAGTTTGTTCTTTTTCGCCACCCTGTGCCATCTTGGGCTGCCGGTCACCCTGAGCTACTCCGCCGAACGAATCGAATTGGGATTGCAACTCCTTAGTGATGAAGAACAAACACGTTCTTTCATCCTCACCCCGGAACTGATCACCGGCCATGGCACCCTGAAATTCGCTGAGCTTCGCGTCGCCCGGTCGGAAACGCCGGCCACCACCGATGGCGACTCCATGCTTTTTCAAAGCGCCCTCTCCCATGTTCCCCTTCCGGAAACCCTGACCGTGACCGACGGGGTTTTCGATTGGTCCCTGACCGAAGGGTCCAGCGATCCCGCCGCTTTTGCCGTCGGCTTCAGCCCGGCAAGCGGAATTTTGACGATTTTCTACCCGCCGGGACCGCCTCCCGCGGGCAGAAACCTGAACGTGAACTACATGACGGAATTCGTGCCCGGGGCAACCGACCGGTTGGGGTTGGTTTTGCTGCGGGAAGGCGGGAGCGGCCCCGCCGATGTTCTGGCCGGCCCCCCTTTGGAGGGGGAAACGGGAGAAATTGCTTTGCGGGTTTCGCGTGATCTGACCCATTGGGAGCCGGTCTCCCTGACCCCGGAAATGGTCACCCCGGCCGGCACCTTGGATGTGACCGGCCTCGTTTATGACGAAACGCTGATCGAGGATCTTCCCTCCGCGTTTTTCAGCCTCCAGACGGTCGAAGCCAGGTTGGAAATTTCCGGGGACGTTTTCTTTGGGGATATTCCGGTTTCCGGCAGTGAAACCCGCGTCCTGACCCTCGCCAACCCCGGCAGGATTCCGCTAACGGTGTCGGGCCTCACCTTGCCGCCGGGTTTCAGCGCGGATTGGGTTTCCGGTATCATCGCCCCCGGAACCAGCCGGGACATCCTAATCACCCTCCTGCCAAATGAAATCGGATTTTTCGGCGGAGAAATCCTAATCCATTCCAACGCCTCGACGGTCAGCGGCGCGACGGCAATGGCCGGAGTGGGCCACCATCCGGTGGAGATGGGGGCCATGGCGACCGTCTGGGGAGGTTGGCTTCCGGCCTTGTCGGGTTTGGGAGAACTGAATGTCTCCACTTTTTTCATCGGCCGGTTCGAAGTGACCTGGGGAGAATGGAAAGAAGTCCGGGACTGGGCGGTGCAAAACGGCTATGATCTGGCGGACGCGGGTGACGGCAGCTTCGACAGCCAACCGGTGCATTCCGTCAGTTGGCACGATGTGGTCAAATGGTGCAACGCCATGAGCGAAAGGAACGGGCTCACCCCGGCCTACACCGTGGAGGGCGGACCTTACCGCTCGGGCGAGCAAATCCCCGACTGGAACCCCGATGCCGACGGCTACCGGCTGCCGACCGAGGCGGAGTGGGAGTTCGCCGCCCGCGGAGGCATCGAAGGCCAGGGGTTTTCTTACAGCGGCGGAGAAGACATCGGCGAAGTCGCCTGGCACCGCTACAACCACGGAGACGGGGTTTTCGATGTGGATGGCTTCGGCGGCGCGTGGCCGGTGGGCCAACTGGCCCCCAACGAGCTGGGCCTGCACGACATGACCGGCAACGTCTGGGAATGGGTCTGGGACCAGGCGCCGGTATTGGTGGCGCCACCGGAATTTGAGTCCCGCGGTGGCATCATCCCCAGTCACTGGTTCGAAATCGTCCGCAACCACCGGCGCGTCCGCGGGGGCGGCTGGCCGGTCACCCCCCGGTTTTGCGAACTCAGCATGCGGGATATTAATTTGCACGCCGCCGGGCGCACCCGTTCGGACGGGTTTCGCCTCGCCCGCAATTTTTCCCACACCCTCGAAGTCACCGGGGATTTCAATTTCGGCGTGATTGAACCGGGATTGGAAAGCACCCGCACGGTTTTGATCCGCAACAACGGAGCCGATGCCATCACCGTCACTTCGGTGGAGTGGCCCGAGGGGTTCACCGGCGACTGGGGGGGCGGGTCCATCCCGGCGGGCGGCGAACAGACGGTGTCCGTCACGTTCCGCCCGACCGGACCCGGGGAATTTTTCGGGCATCTCATTCTCGCTTCCACCGCTGGAGACGGTGTGGTCCTGCAACCGCTCTTCGGTCTTGGCTCATCCTTGGTCACGGTCTGGGGCGGTCATATGCCGGACTCCGAGGGGGCGAGTGGTTGGAACATTGGCTCGTTCCAAATCGGCCAATTCGAAGTGACTTGGGGCGAGTGGCAATTCGTCCGCCAATGGGCGGTGCACAACGGTTACGATTTGGCGCGGCGCGGCGATGCGGTTGCCTTGAACCACCCGGTCCACTCGGTCAGTTGGCACGACGCGGTTAAGTGGTGCAACGCCCTGAGCGAGATGAACGGCCTCACGCCGGTTTACACCGTGGAGGGCGAACCCTACCGCACGGGCGAGCACATCCCCGGCTGGGATCCCGCCGCTGACGGCTACCGGCTGCCGACCGAAGTCGAGTGGGAGTTTGCCGCGCGCGGCGGCATCGAAGGCCAGCAGGGGTTTCCCTACAGTGGCGGAGAAAACATCGGCGAGGTCGCCTGGCACCGCGGCAATTCCCTCGACCAATGGGGGCAAGGCCGGACCGCCCCGGTCGGCCAAAAAGCTCCCAACGAGCTGGGGCTTTATGACATGACCGGCAACGTTTGGGAGTGGTGCTGGGATGAAGCCGGTGCGATCACCGAGGATACCTTCCGCCGCATTCGCGGCGGCGGCTGGCCGGTCACCCCGCGGTTCAGCGAGCTTTCCATGCGGGACATCAGCCTCATGCCCGGTGAACGCACCCGCTCCGACGGGTTCCGCATCGTCCGCAATCATGCCCACACCTTGGAAATCGCCGGGGAACTTACTTTCGGCATAATAGAACCGGGAATGGAAATCTCCCGCACGGTTTGGATCCGCAACAACGGAGCCGTTGCCATCACCATCGACTCGGTGGAGTGGCCGGAGGCTTTCACGGGAGATTGGGAGGGCGGGCTCATCCCGGCGGGCAGCGAACAAGCGGTGTCCGTCACGTTCCGTCCGACCGGGCCGGGGGATCATTCCGGGCAACTCACCCTCGCCTCCAACGCTCCGGAGGGCGTTCTCAAACAAAAGCTGCATGGATACGGCTCCCTTCTCGTCACGGTTTGGGGCGGCCGGTTGCCGGATGCCAGCGGGTTGGGAGAATTGGACGTCCCCACCTTTGGCATCGGCCAATTCGAAGTGACTTGGGGCGAGTGGTTGCTCGTCCGCCAATGGGCGGTGGAAAACGGTTACGATTTGGCGGGGCGCGGCGACGCCGACGGCTTTGACCACCCGGTCCACTCGGTTAGTTGGCACGACGTCGTCAAGTGGTGCAACGCCCTGAGCGAAATGAACGGCCTCACCCCCGTTTACACGGTGGAGGGCGACCCTTACCGCGCGGGTGAAATCATCCCCGACCGGGATTCCGCCGCCGACGGCTACCGGTTGCCGGTCGAAGCCGAGTGGGAGTTCGCCGCGCGCGGCGGCATCGAAGGCGGGGGATTCCCCTTTAGCGGCGGAGAGGAGATTGACGAGGTCGCCTGGCACCGCGGCAACTCCCTCAATCAATGGGGCCAAGGCCGGACCGCCCCGGTCGGTCAAAAGTCTCCCAACGAGTTGGGGCTTTATGACATGACCGGCAACGTTTGGGAATGGTGCTGGGATCAGGCGCCGGTTTTGGTAAATCCACCGCCAGACCGCACGGACCCCAGCCACTGGTTCGAGATCGTACGAAACCACCGCCGTATCCGCGGGGGCGGCTGGCCGGTCACTCCCCGTTTCAGCGAACTGACCATGCGGGACATCAATTTGCACGCCGCCGGGCGCACCCGGTCGGACGGATTCCGCCTCGCCCGCAACCATAGGCCGACCCTTGAAGCATCCGGAGACGTTACCTTCGGCGTGATTGAAACGGGATCGGAAATCACCCGCGAGATTTTGATCCGCAACAACGGAGCCGATCCCGTCGCCATCGCCTCGGTGGAGTGGCCGGCGGGTTTCACGGGCGACTGGCAGGGCGGTCTCATCCCGGCGGGCGGCGAACAGACGGTGTCCGTCACGTTCCGTCCCACCAGCCCCGGCGACCAACTCGGCCAACTCACTTTCCTTTCGAACGCCGGCGAAATTCTCATGAGGCAGGTGCTGCGGGGACACGGTTTGGCCTTGGCCGCCGTTCAAGGCGGGAACTTGCCCGGAATATCCGGCTTGGGAGACTTGGATGTTGCGGCATTCCAAATCGGTCATTTCGAGGTGACCTGGGGCGAGTGGCAACTCGTCCGCCAATGGGCGGTGGAAAACGGTTACGATTTGGCGGGGCGCGGCGACGGTGTTGCCTTTGACCACCCGGTCCACACAGTCAGTTGGCACGACGCGGTCAAGTGGTGCAACGCCCTGAGCGAGATGAACGGCCTCACCCCGGTATACAGGGTGGAAGGCGAACCCTACCGCACTGGCGAGCAGATTCCCGACTGGGACCCCGAGGCCGACGGCTACCGGTTGCCGACTGAGGCCGAGTGGGAATTCGCCGCCCGCGGCGGCATCGAGAGCGGGAGTTATCCCTACAGCGGTGGTGAAGAGATTGACGACGTCGCCTGG
>PXDN01000344.1 GCA_003566375.1 Opitutia bacterium | reverse complement strand
GGCAGTACAAATGTAAAGTACAGGTAAAAGATTGGTAAAAAACCCTGCCGGGCATCGCTGTGCCCCCGACAGGGCCATCAACAATCCCAGGGCCGCCGCCCTTTTGATAAGCAAATCCGATGCCGAACACTTCTGGCAGGATGCCGCTTGCACACTGAAAACACCCCGCACCTTGAATCACACCCAACACGTTCGCTATCAAGGTACATCTTCCTTTTTCCTTACAACTTTTAAGTTTTAACTTCCCCTGGCGCTCTTTTTCGTTGGCAAAGCGACGGCGGGCCTTTACCAAACTCACTCTTATGAGCAAAACTGAAACCGGATCCAAAGCCAAAAAGTTTCCCGTCCTCGACGCGGTTCTCGTCGTGGGGTTCTTCCTGATAAGTTTTCTCGTCCTGCGTCCGAGCGTGCCGGTTTACACGCCGCTTTGGGTCAATTTTTGGAGCATTCTGGGCGGCTTGTGCATGACCGGCGTGTTTTGGCTGGCCATGCAGATGTTCAAAGTCGTCTTGTTCGACCAAATTGAAATGAATAAAGGCCGTCCTCCGGAGGCCTGACGCTTTCGCCCCATGGAGACCCTTGGCATTGACGTTGGCGGTTCCGGCATCAAGGGAGCGCCGGTCGATTTTGAAGCCGGGGATTTCGCGGCCGACCGAATCCGCATCCCGACCCCGCAGCCGGCCACCCCGCAAGCCGTCGCCGAAGTGGTGGCCGAAATTGTCAAAGCTTTCCCCAAAACCAAACGAATCGGCTTCGGGCTGCCCGCCATCATTCGCCGCCAAACCGCGTTGACCGCGGCCAACATCGACGATTCCTGGATCGGGACCGACGCGGCCGCCCTTTTCCGGGAAGCGACCGGTATGCAATGCGCGGTGATCAATGACGCCGACGCGGCCGGGCTCGCCGAAATGGAATACGGCGCCGCGCGGGGCCTCGACGGCACGGTGGTGCTGCTCACCCTCGGCACCGGCATCGGCAGCGCCCTCTTTCACAACGGCCAACTTTTTCCCAATTCCGAATTCGGCCATCTTGAACTAAAGGGCGGGCCCGCGGAAAAACACGCCGCCGCCTCCGTGCGCGAAGAGGAAGACCTGTCTTGGGAAGAATGGGCAAAACGGCTCAACCGCTACCTGAAAGCCTTGGAACGAATTATCGCACCGGACCACATCATCATCGGGGGCGGAATCAGCAAAAAACATAAGATTTTTTTCCCTTTGCTGAAAACGCGGGCTTCCCTGCTTCCGGCCGAATTGCTGAACCGGGCCGGAATCGTGGGTGCCGCCCTGGCGACCAAACATCCACCGGTCTGACTTGAACCTCAGGTCCCAAAGACGCGTTCTCCACCGGGCATCCGCTGCCCTCACGGCAGGCGGAACCGGATAAAGAAACGGGACGGCGCGGGATCCTCATCCGGCAGGGGCACGGTCAGTTCCATCCATTCCAGCCCGGAGGTCCACGGGACGGTGGACCGGAGAGCGTCGGGCCGGTCTTGCCAGAATGCAAGGTTCAGCGAGGATTGCAAAATGGGCTCGATGCCAAGGTTACTGGCGAGCGGACCGCGCGGAAACCCGAGCGAGAGGGTTCCGTTCGTTTCGTCGAGAGTGGTGGTGACGAGAGGCGGCGCGGTGTCCGCCGTCCACGGATCGAGACCAAAAAACAATCCCATCCGCTGAGCCCGCGGGAACGGTAGGTGCTCTTCTGGGCGCGCGAGGGTAAAACCAACGGAGAAATCGGCCTCATCCTCGGTTGCGGCGCCGAAACGGTGAAAACCCATTTGAAACGAATTTTCCTCAAACTCGGCGTGAACAATCGGATCGCCGCCGTGCGCCGGGCCTTTGACGATTCAGCAGATTGAGCCACCTAACTTCAGGGGTTGCCGGATGGGCGCACTTCGGCTACCTTAGTCCATTCACGCAAATCCACATGGACACCATCGACATCACGGCCAACGGCGAAACTTTCTCCATTCCACCCGGGCAAAGCCTGGCGGATTTTCTCAACAAGCTCGAATTTGATCCCGGCATGGTGGTGGTCGAACGCAACGGCGGACCGGTCAGCCCCAGCGAAACCGGCTCCCTGCGGCTCGGCGCGGGCGACCGCCTCGAGATTGTGCAAATCGTCGCGGGCGGATGATGCCCCGTTCTTCGTTACCGACGGGACCATGAACACCCCCGCCCAGGAACTGCCCGGACTCGCCGTCTCCCTCGACCGCCTGATTTACAAAAAGGTGTCTTGTCCGGGCACCACTTCCACCCACGCGTTCGTCTACTACCTCACCATTTCCAACAAAAGCCACCGCACGGTCCGGCTGTTTGGGCGGAAGTGGGTCGTGCGCGAGGATAACGGGCGCGTGCTGGTCGTCGAAGGGGATGGCATCATCGGCCAAAACCCGAAACTCGCGCCCGGCGAAACCTTTTCCTACCACAGCCACCACCTCACATCCCGGGACGCCACCGCCAAGGGCTGTTTCTTCGGAACCGACGTTTTCCAAAACCTTATTCTTGTCCATATTCCCGCATTCGCCATGAAAGTACCCCCAGCCAAATGAAATTACTTGATCTAAACCGCGACGGAGGCATCGGCGCCAACTGTCATCTGTACCAAATCGGACCGTTTAACATCCTGGTGGACGCCGGCATGAACCCGAAGCAGGCGGGGCTCGCCTCCCTGCCTGATTTCCCGGCCATCCGGGATATTCAACTCGATTTCATCATCCTGACCCATTGCCACCTCGACCACCTCGGCGGTCTTCCGGTGGTCATGCGCGAACATCCGGAAACCCAGGTATTGATGTCCATTCCCAGCTTGAGTCTCGCCGAGCGAATGCTGCGCAACTCCTGCAACGTCATGAAACGGCAGCGCGAGGAAACCGGCCTGACCGAGTTGCCGCTCTTCACCCACCGGGAAATCGACGGGATGGTCCCGCGGTTTTTCCCCATGACCTACAACCGGACCATCACCTTTGACAAAGAAGGGGGCGGGGAAATCGCCATCACTTTCTTCCAAGCCGGGCACGTGGCCGGAGCCGGCGGCGTGGAAATGGTTTATCAAAACCGGAAGATTTTCCTGACCGGCGACGTTCTGTTCACTCCCCAAAAAATCCTGCCGGGGGCCAAATTCCCTTCCCGCCAGGTGGACACCCTGGTGATTGAAACCACCCGCGGCCTGAACGAGCCGGTCGAGGGGCGCACACGCGGAACCGAGGTGGAGCGCCTGCTGGCCAAGATCCGAGAGGTCATTAAACGGGGAGGGTCCGCCCTGGTTCCGGTCTTTGCGCTCGGGCGCATGCAGGAGATTTTAACCATTCTCCATGAAGCCCGCCAAAACGGCAAACTTCCGGAATGTCCGGTTTATTGCTCAGGTCTCGGCATGGATTTGGTCGATTATTTTGACGAGATCGCCCGCAAAACCGGATTGGTGAAATTCCGCCGTAAAATCATCGAGGAACTCGATGTGCAACCGTTTCCGCGCAAGCTCACCCCCGGCCGGGATCTTCGCCAGAACGCCATCTACGTGCTCAGCAGCGGCATGCTGGTCGAGAACACCCCCTCCTACCGGCTGGCCTCGGTCCTGCTAGGCCACGCGCACAACGCCATTCTCTACGTCGGCTATTGCGACCCCGACACGCCGGGAGGCAAAATGCTGGAGTCCGAAGCGGGGGACGAATTCATTTTCAAAGCCCTTGATTTCACCACCCCCATCCGGGCCGACGTGGAACGGTTTGAGTTGAGTGGCCATGCCGACCGCGAGGAGATCGTGGAGTTGGTGCTGGCGGTCAACCCCCGGGTGGTCGTCTTAACCCACGGGGATCAACCCGCCCGCGATTGGTTTGCCAAAACCATCGCCGAAGCCGCTCCCGCCATCAAAGTCATCGATCCCGAACCGCTCAAAGAAACCGAGGTGTAAAGTCACGTATTCATCGGGCAAAAAGGCCCGATGCTACCGTGCTACCCGGCCTTCGCCGGATGACCGCGGCAAGGGAAACTCCAAATCGAGCCAAACCGGGCGGTGGTCACCGGCTTTCTCCACCTCGGGAGTATCGTAAATGTATGCGCGGCGGTTCTTGATCCACTTCGCCAAGGCCGGCGAGGGCAACAGGTAATCGACCCTGCTGTAAAGGTTCTGCCGCGCCCAGAAATGGGTCCAGGTGTGGCCGCGCGAATCGGTGGTCGGCAGCAGTTCGGTGATGGTGACGTCTCCCCGTTGGTAAAACCTGCGCAACGGACCGGTGTCGGTGGTGTCGTTGAAATCTCCCGCCACTAAAAACAATGCCCCGGCCTCCGGATCGTGTTCGGCCAGGATGGCGTTGCGCGCGGCCGTTGCCTCCCCCGTGCGGCGGCGCACCGCGTTGGGATCGTCGTCCCGTTCCGTCCACCGGCTTTTCAGGTGCACCACGAAAAGGCTCCAATCGAGCCCGCCGGTGGTGAATCCGATCTCCAGCAGCCCGCGCTTGATCGTTTCCCGCTCACCGAAATAAGGGAAATCGAGATCCACCCGCTCCACCACCTCCCGAAACGGCAGCCGCGACAAGACCGCGACATGGCGGACCTCGTCCGGCCCCCGCAACACATGGGCGTGCGGATAATCCAATCCCTCGTTGGCCAAATCCCGTTGCAGTTCCCGCAAAAACGGTTCGTCGCCCATTTCCTGCAACGCCAAAATGTCGGCGTCAATAGCGGCGATCACCGCCCGCAGCGCTGTTTTCTCAGACTCCGGTTTCGGGTAATTCGGGCGCCAAACGCCATCCACCACCCGGTTCATCACCAAATAATTTTCCACGTTATAGGTCGCAACCCGCACCCGTTCAACATCCGCCCAAACCGTCGCGGGCAGGCACGACCAGACAAACAACAGCAAATACAGAAGGATTTTCATGTTCCAGACCGGGTTTCAGCCATCCCGGAATATGCTTTCAGGAAACTACAATTAATTGCAAGAATCAACAAATCAACAACTTGCAATGGTGCTCAGGAGGGGACTCGAACCCCTACACCTTTCGGCATACGCCCCTCAAGCGTACGTGTCTACCAATTCCACCACCTGAGCAATGGGAAAGTTGGGCAATAGACCTTTGCTTTGGGCGGAAGGCAACCTCAAAACACCGCTGCGAATCAAAAAAATTGCGCAAGGAGGAAAACCCTGACGGACGGAGTCACCCCTTCTGTCCCGATTGCCTTCCGATCCGATTCACGCCGCTTTTTCAGAAATGCGTTCACCGGTCTCCGGGACTTGGCACCCGCACGGGGGTCGGCCCGCCGGGCGGCATGGCCAGCGCCACGGTCACCGCCCCGGCGATCACCAGAAGCGCCGCCGGATAAAATCCGCCGTGCGGAATTTCCCCAAACCATAGCCACGCCATCGACCCGGCGAAGATGAACTGCCCGAGATTGCAAACACTGACCGACTGGCCGCTGATATGCTTGAGGGAAAAGTTCAGCAGGGAGTGACCGAGAACGGTCGGGATCAGGGCCAGCGCCACCAGCCACCTGATCTCCTCCATCGGCAGGGCGGCAAACGGGTTGGCGAACGGCAGGGAGAGCAGCAGGCAGATGACTCCGGATCATCCGCCGATGACAAGGACACCGTGGATGCGGAGTTCGAAGTTGTGGATGACGAAGAGGATGAAAAGAAGAAAGACTGACAGGCGTCCTTAGCCAATCCTTCGGCTTTTCAGCCATTAAAAAGGCCCCGGGCCGGTCCATTCGCAATGAAAGGATCGGTCGCGGGGTTTTTAATTCCATCCTGTTGATTTCCGGCAGTTTTTATATCTTATCAGTTTACGCACATGCCGGGTCGGGGGTCGGAAGCTACGCACAG
>PXDN01000246.1 GCA_003566375.1 Opitutia bacterium | reverse complement strand
GCGGTCGTCCTGCTCTCCACCCTGGCTTTGATTTTCGGCGGCGAACGCCCGGAAGCCAATGTCGAGTGGCTGCGGCTGGGGGATTACTCGCTCTCGCTGGGAATCTACTTCAATGACCTGGCCGCGCTGATGCTGTTCGTCGTCGCGGTGGTCGGGTTTTTCATCCACATTTTCAGTTTGGAGTACATGAAGGACGACCCGGGCAAGGGGCGGTTTTTCGCCGGTTTGTCCCTCTTCATGTTCTCCATGACCGGAGTGGTGCTGGCCGACAACCTGATGCTGATTTTCATTTTTTGGGAATTGGTTGGGTTGAGTTCCTTCCTGCTGATCAACCATTGGTACCACAAGCCCTCGGCGGCGGCGGCTTCGAAAAAGGCGTTTATCGTCAACCGGGTGGGTGATTTCGGTTTTCTGATCGGCATCATCTGGACTTACTGGGCTTTCGGCACGCTCAACCTGAACGAACTGGCCTCCCAGGCGCAGACCAGCCCGGACCTGCTCACCGCCGGCATCGGCCTGCTCCTGCTCTGCGGCGCCCTGGGCAAATCCGGGCAAATCCCGCTTCACGTCTGGTTGCCGGACGCCATGGAGGGGCCGACACCGGTCTCGGCCCTGATCCACGCCGCCACCATGGTCGCGGCCGGGATCTATCTGCTTTGCAGGATGTATTTCCTCCTCCTGCCGGAGGTGCTCACGGTCATCGCCATCATCGGCACCGCCACCGCCCTGCTCGGAGCGATCACGGCGGTGGTGCAGACCGACATCAAAAAGATCCTCGCCTACTCGACCATTTCCCAGCTCGGGTTCATGGTGGCGGCCTTCGCCATGGGCGGCCAAGCGGTCGGAGGAGATGCCGGGGCCGCGGTCCCGGTGGTGCTGGCGGGAGGAGCGGCGGCGATGTTCCACCTCACTACCCACGCGTTTTTCAAGGCGCTGCTTTTCCTCGGGGCCGGCTCGATCATCCACGCCTGCCACCACCGGCAGAACATTTACGAGATGGGCGGTTTGGCCAAAAAGATGCGCTGGACCTTCATGACCTTCACCATCGGCTACCTCGCCCTGATCGGGCTCCCGCCGCTGGCCGGCTTTTTCAGCAAGGACGCCATCCTTTACATCGCCTGGGAAAACAACCGTCTGGTTTTCCTGCTGCTGGCCTTTTCGGCGGTGCTAACCGCGTTTTACATGACCCGGCTCTGGCTGACGGTCTTCTTTGGCGAGCCGAAAACGGAGGACGCCCGCAAGGCGAAAGAAAATCCGCCGATCATGACCGTGCCGCTGGGCGTGCTCGCCTTTGGTTCCATCGTGACCGGCTTCACCTTCCTGCACCCGTCCGCGTTTGACGGCGTGATTTCCCGAATCCCCCATCCGGAGGGAGCGGCCCACCTGGCGCTCATCGCTCTCTCGATCGCGCTGGTGGCAATCGGTTTCGCGGCCGCCTGGTTCTTTTACGGCAAGGGGGCGGCGGACGACCGTCTGCTCAAAACCCTTCCCGGCCTGCACCGGCAAATCGCGGCCAAGTTCTATTTTGACGATCTCTACGAATGGTACGTGGCCAAGGTCCAGCAACGGCTGGCCAACGTGCTCTCCTTCCTCGAACAAATTTTTATTCACGGCCTGATGGTGCGGGCCACCGCCGGGTTCTGTTCCTTGCTGGGCATGGGGGTGCGCTCGGGCCACTCCGGGAACCTCCACGGCTACGTTTACTGGTTTTTCGCCGGACTCCTCCTGCTGGTGCTGATCGCCGCGGGTGTTTTTTGATCCAACCGCCATGACCGACTTCACACCTTATTTGTTACACGCGGCCATCCTCGTTCCCCTTTTGGGAGCGGTGGCGCTCCTGCTGGGCGGCCGGGCGCTTGGTGGCGGGGCCGTGAAAGGCGTGGCCCTGGCCGGGTTCTCCGTGCCGGCGGTGATCTCGCTTTGGCTCTGGATCAGCTACGCGGCGGACGGGGAAACCGGCTACGCCTTTGTGTCCTCCATCAACACCGGTTTGCAACACTGGGGCATCCAACTGACCCTCGGCCTCAACGGCATTTCGCTGCCGCTGTACATTCTGGCGGCCTTCGTCGGACTCGGGGCCGGGCTTTACGCCATCCTCACCCATTCCGAACGGCTGCGGGAATACCTGATGCTGCTGTTGTTCATGCACGCCGGGCTGATGGGGATTTTTGCCTCCATCGACATCTTCTTTTTCTACTTCTTCCACGAACTCGCCCTCATTCCGACATTCATCATGATCGGCATCTGGGGCGGGCGGGAGCGCCGTTACGCGGCCATGAAGATGACGATTTACCTGACTCTCGGCGCGATGCTGTCGCTCCTCGGGTTGATCGCCCTCTACGTGCAAAGCGGAGCCGACACGTTCAGCCTGATTGATCTGCGGGCGGCCATCGAAGGCCAATCCCTTTCGGCGGCGGCCCAAACCTACACCTTCGCGCTGCTGCTTTTCGGCTTCGGCATCCTCGTTTCCCTGTGGCCCTTCCACACCTGGGCACCGCTCGGATACGGTGCCGCCCCAACCGCCGCCGCCATGCTCCACGCCGGCGTATTGAAAAAATTCGGACTATACGGCCTGGTGCAGATCGGCGCCCCGCTGCTGCAGGAAGGCGCCGCCGCCTGGGCCACCACCCTCGCCTGGCTGGCCCTCGGCAACGTCATCATCATCGGCTTCATCACCATCGCCCAGCGCGATCTCAAGCAGATGATCGGTTACAGCTCCGTCATGCACATGGGGTATTGTTTTCTCGGCGTGGCCTGCCTCTCCACCATGGGCGCGGGCGGTGCGGTCCTGCTGATGTTCGCCCACGGGCTCTCCGTCGCCCTCCTGTTTTTGCTGGGAAGCTGCGTTTACCAGCGCGCGCAAACCTTTGACATGACCGCCATCGGCGGGCTCGGCAGGCAGGCCCCGATTCTCTCCGCCCTCTTCGCCACCGCGATTCTGGCCAGCATCGGCCTTCCCGGACCGGGCCTGGCCAATTTCTGGGGAGAGCTGACCGTCTTCATGGCACTGTGGGAATTCCGTTCCTGGATGGTGGTGCCGGCGGTCTTCGGCGTGGTCATTTCCGCCGTTTACGGGCTGCGCGCGCTGGCCAACATCTTTTTCGGGGAGGCCACGGAGGCGTTTTCCAAGAAGGTGGACGCCTCCACCATCACCGATTTGAACTGGCGGGAAAAAACGCCCGCATTCATCCTGCTGGTCCTCCTCGTTTTTGTCGGGGTCTGGCCGCGTTCGGTCTCCGATCCACTCGATCGCAGCCTCTCCGACCTGTATCCGGCCATGGAGGAACGCATCGAGCTGACCGTGACCGAGGTTCCCGCCCGTCCCGAACTGTAACGCCATTTCTCCGCCAACCGTCATGCAAGACAACTTGTCATTTTTTCAGGAAGCCGCCCAAACCAACCTGTGGGGCGCCATTTTGCCGGAGATTTTCGTGGGGCTGCTCGCCTGTTCCCTGCTGGTGCTGGAAATGGTGCTGCCCAAGGAACGGCAGGCGCTGATCCCCCGCGTGGCCGGCTGGGGGCTGACCGCCATTCTCGGCTGGTACCTGCTCTTTTTCCACGCCCACGGCGGCGGCCATCTGAACAGTGTCACCTTTGCCGGGATGCTTCATCACGATGCCCTCGGCCAAATCATGCGGGCCTTTTTCCTCCTCGCCGGCATTCTGGTTTGTTATCTCGCCTCGCTGTCGCTCAAAAAACAACGGGTGCCGCGAACCGAGTTTTACCACATCCTGCTGGTAATTACCGGAGCGATGATGCTCCTGGCCCAAAGCCACAGCTTTGTGATGTTGTTCGTCGCCCTCGAAACCATCGCGGTCGGGCTTTACATTTTGGTGAGTTATTACCGCCACACCCCCGCTTCCCTGGAAGCCGGTTTAAAGTATTTGATTCTCGGCGCCCTCAGCTCCTCCTTGCTCCTCTTCGGCATCGTGCTTCTCTACGGAGCGGCCGGAAATCCGGATTTGGCCGGGCACACCGCCCACGGACTGAATTTCGCCAACCTGCGGGCCTTCCTGGAACAGAACCCCGACAACCTGCTGGTCATCGCCGGCATGGTCCTGGTCTTGTGCGGCATCTCCTTCAAAATCGCCGCCGTGCCTTTCCAAGTCTGGGTGCCCGACGTGTACCAAGGCGCGCCCACCCCGGTAACCGCCTTTCTCGCCGTCGCCTCCAAGGCGGCCGGCTTCGCCCTTCTCCTTTCCCTCGTCCGCAACGTGTTTCAACCGTTGCAGGACGTTATCATCCCCACCCTCTCCATCCTGGCGATTTTAACCATCCTCGTCGGCAATCTCGGGGCGCTCGGCCAGCGCAACGCCAAACGCCTGATCGGATTTTCCGGGATCGCCCACGCCGGCTACCTGCTGGTGGGGGTCACGGCGGCGGTGACCATTCCCGGAGCCGCCGGAGCGGTGGTCTTTTACCTCTTCGTGTATCTGCTCGCCTCCTTCGCGGTCTTTGGCGTGATGGCCCACCTGGCGGGTGACAACGATGCCGACCTGCAAGTCGCGCATTCGACGGAACTGCTCAAGCGGGCTCCTTTTTTGGGCGCGGTCCTGGTGATCGGGCTCGGCTCGCTGGCCGGGATTCCGCCGCTGGCCGGATTCATCGGCAAACTCCTCATCTTCGTGGCCGCGTTTCAAGCCGGGCTGTACCTGTTGCTCGGAGTGGCCATCATCGGCGTGGTCATTTCCATCTCCTATTACTTCGGGTGGATGCGGACCGCCATTTTCCGCCGCTGGCAAGTGGTGGAGGGCGCGCCCAATCCCGATGAGCAACCGATCCAAGCGCTCACCCTGTCAAGCAAAGCCCTCCTCGGCTTGCTGGCGGGAGCCACCGTTTTTCTCGGCTTGATCCAAGCGCCCCTCACCGCCTGGCTCGGCGGCCTCTGGTAAAGGAGGCCTTTGCGGCGGGCCGTGCCACGCCGGCCCGACATTCCATCATGGACACCCGCGATCCCAAGGTCTTTCACGCCTCGTTAACCAACTCCGCCACCGGCGCCGCCCCGCGGATCACGTTCTTTCCTCCCGCGTGGCGGGGATTGGGCGGCTTGGCGGTGGTGATTTTCGCGGGCGGCGGTTACGGGCGCCGCGCCGATCACGAGGGCGGGGGTTACGCCGCCTGCTTTGCGGCGGAAGGGATTGCCGCCTTTGTGGTGGATTACCGGACCGCCCCCGAAGGCGGGAGGCACCCGGCCATGCTGGAAGACGCCCAAGCGGCACTCGAAACCATCCGGCGGCGGGCGGACGAGTTTGCCATCGACCCGGACAAACTCGGGGTGGTCGGATCCTCGGCGGGAGGGCACCTCGCCGCCCACGCCATGGTGGACCGGCCCGACCGCGCGGGTCCGGTCCCGCTCCGCCCGGCCTTCGGGGTGCTTTGTTACCCGGTGATCCACGCGCGCGGACCGCATGCCCACCAGGGATCGATCCGCAATCTGTTGGGGGAACACCCGCCGGAGACCGCGTTGGACGAGGTTTCGGTGGTGGACCGGGTCACCCCGGAAACGCCATCGGCCTTTTTGTGGCACACCCTCGAAGACACGTCCGTGCCGGTGGAAAACAGTCTCGATTTCGCGGCCGCCCTGCGCCGCAACGGAGTTCCATTTGAGTTGCACATTTACCAGCGCGGGGGTCACGGAATCGGGCGCAAAACCGCCCTCCCCTGGATGACGGATTGCCTCCGCTGGTTGCGGGAGTTCAGCGAAACGGGGGGCGCCTGACCACGGCCGCGCGGTTTTTTCGTCGCGTTTTCCAAGGCGGTTTGCTTGTTATTCCGGCATGATTCTGAAAACCATCGAGAACGCGGTGCGGGAAGGAAAGTTGCTGGAGTCGGCGGGTTCCAACATCAAGGAATGGATGGATGGCGG
>PXDN01000302.1 GCA_003566375.1 Opitutia bacterium | reverse complement strand
TCTAGAAGGAGCGCCCCACTTCAGTGGGCGACATGCGGTTTGTAAGCGGTCCCGCCTGGGGCCTCGATTCGCCGCCTGAAGGCTGGCGCTCCTTACTCGGCGAGAATGCGGTGTCCAAGGGGAGCGGGCTTGGCATGCGGCAGGCAACCGCACGCGAACGGGCCGGTCAGGGATTCGCAGGCCCATTCTCCGGCATCAAAAATTCGGCGTGCCCATCGAAAAACACAAAATTGCGACCACCGTTGTGCACAGGTCCGGCATCAGGAGAGAGAGGCGTGCTGTCGCCCTGAAGGGTCCCGATACTACCGACGCTGTAACTCTGTCCGGCCACATCGGGAAATTTTTTCAGATTTGCCTCAACGGGCCGGAGAGCCGGCCGGAAAGTTTTCCGGCATGAGAAATTCGGCGTGCCCGTCGAAAAACACAAAATTGCGCCCCCCATTGTGCACCGGTCCGGCATTCGGTGAAAGCGGCACGCTGTCGGAGGAAAGGGTCCCGATATTGGAGGCGCTGTAATTCCAACCGTCCACGTCCGAAATCATCCAAATCAGGTGTTTTTCGCGAATAAAACTCTCCGGGGGGGTCCGGCGCGGGGAAATAATCCGTTCAACGGACATCGGCATGTCACCGGCCGAACTCGGGTAGCCAAACCAGCGGGGAGGGTTGGTTGCCAGATTGTTCTGCAAGAGAAACATCACGCTGCCTGGGTTGGTGGCCTCGTCATAAAGCATGGCGTTGGTGGGGCAATACCACACGTCGGAACGGCTCCCCACGTAGGAATCCATGTTCCAATTCAATTCGCGAAAATCCTCGTTGCCGGTGGTGGCGCGAACCCGGCGGTAGATGGGACCGGGCAATACCCCGTTTTCACTTTCGTAGAGAAGGATGGCCAAAGCCGCCTGGCGCATGTTGCTCATGCACTGGGAGCGGCGGGCGTTTTCACGCACCGCGCCAACCACGGGTATTAAAATGGCGGCCAAAATGCCGATGATGGCAATGACCGTCAGAAGTTCAATCAGGGTGAACCCTGCGGATCGAATGGATTGGGATGATTTCATTGTATTCATTTTTTAGGAACAGGTGCGAAAGAACTGTCACCGGATCGGATACTCGGCCATGACGGGCATTTGGTCCCGGCCGAGAAATTCGGCGTGCCCATCGAAAAAGACGTAGTTTCTACGCCCGTCGCCATGCACGGGAGGAAGGCCGAACTGAAAGGAAGCCGCACCCGTGGCCCGATGCGCCGGACTGTAGTTCAGCCCGTCGGCGTCCGACAGTAGCATGATGCGGTGCATTTCGCGCACCAAACTTCCGGGCGGCGTGCGGGAGGGAGAAATGATTTGCGATATCGGCAGCGGCATCCACCGGTCATTTTCACCCGGATTGCCGTACCCGAACCAGCGGGGCGGATTCGTGCCCAGGTTGTTCATCAGGATAAAGACGGTGTTTCCCGGGTTTTCCTCTTCGGAGTAGGTCATTTCGTTGGTCGGACAATTCCAAACCTCCGAACGGGGACCCATGTAATCTTCCAAAAAGAAATTCAAATCCCGGTATTCGGGTTGATCCGTAACCGGGCGCCGCACGCGGCGGAAAATCGGTCCCGGCAGGTACCCGTTTTCCCCTTCATACATGATGACGGCCAAGCCGATCTGGCGCATGTTGCTCATGCATTGCGAGCGGCGGGCGTTCTCCCGAACGGTGCCGACCACGGGGATCAGTATGGAGGCAAGGATGCCGATAATGGCGATCACGGTTAGCAATTCGATCAAGGTAAATCCCTTGATGGGTTGTCGTCTGGTTTTCATGGAATCAAGTGAGTGGGTGGAATAAGCAAACCGGCTAAAAAATTAATAAAAGGAGGAATAAAGTCCAGTGGAATTAAATTAGAATTCGGCTCGAAGCGTAAAACACGCCATGCGCATTGCATCGGATGCGAAAATATTCAGGAAATTCGATTCGGTTATCATAAAACGACACGCTCGATTTTGGTTTTGTTACGGTAAAGCAAGGGAACAATCAGTTTTTCGTGACCATGCCAAACGATTCCTCATAGAGCCCTTGCAGATTGCGGGTTACCGGACCGGGTTCACCGGTTCCGATGACGGCGTCCCCCACTCTGACCACCGGCATCACCTCGTTGGAGGTGCTGGTAATGAAAACCTCGTCGGCAGAAAGAAGTTCATTCACCGAAAAGGCCCGTTCGTCCACGGATATTTTGGCTTGCTCACAGAGGGAAAGGACGTGCGCGCGGGTAATTCCGCTCAAAATCAGGTTGCCTTCCGGATGGGTACGGACTTTGCCGCCGGAGACCAGGAAAACATTTGAAAACGCCCCCTCGGTGACCATGTCCCCGCGGTGTTGCAGCGCCTCCAGGCAATTATGTTCCTTGGCTTGTTGGCGGGCCATCACGTTGGGAATCAGGTTGAGGCTCTTGATGTCACAACGCAGCCAACGGATGTCCGGAACCAGCCAAACGGCCACCCCCTGGCGCAAGGCCTCGGCCGGCCGTTCCATCGGTTTCGCGTAAGCGGTCAATTGGACCGGCAAGTCGGCGGGTGGAAATTCCTGCACGCGCTGGTAAACGCCGCGGGTGACCTGCATGTAAAGGATGCCGGTGGAGACCCCTTCCTTTTCGGCCAACTGGCGGAAATTTTCCTCCAAGACCCCGTTGTCGAGGTCGGCTCTCATGCCGAGTTCGTGGGCGCTGCGGCGAAGGCGGTCCAAGTGGGGACGCATCAGAAACGGCTCGCCCCCGTAAAGGCGGACCACCTCGTAAATCCCGTCGCCAAACTGGTAGCCGCGGTCGTCGATATCGACCGCGGTTTCCCCGCGGGGAAGAATGGTTTGATTGCGCAGTATCCACTTCATGGTGTTCAAACCGCGGCCATTTCCCGGACATTTCCGCCGAAGCAAGCCGGCACCGGAGAGTCGAGCATGGTCCGCAAACCCGGGTTCGCGCGAATGGCCGAACGGATGGCGTTGACCGTGATGGCGGAAGTGGCCACATCGCCGTTGACGCCGCCCTTGATTTCCAGCTCGGCGCCCGGATTCCCGGTGATGCGAATCCGGTCATAGGACTTTTCCTCGCCCACGGCGGCCCGGAAACGGAGCCGGATCACTTCCCGGCCGTCCAAGACGCCGGTGGCGATTTGTTCCACGCCGGAGGGTTCCCCGCTCCGTATCGGCTTGTATCCGACATTCAAATCGGCGGGGGCAAGGACCGGTTCGAGGGTCTCGGCGCTTTCGTCCAAATCAAACCCGAGGGCGGCGGCGATCATATCGAGCGACTCCGGCAGACCGACATGGCGGAGGGTGCCGTTTTCTTTGGCGGCGGAAAACTCCCCGTGGGTCAATCCGGCTCCGATTTTTTTCTGGAACGGGACGCGGCGAACGGAGGCGTCCTGCACCCGCTCGACCAAAACATGATCCACACGCTGGTGAATGGCGGACAAAACCGATGGTAAATAATCCATCAGAAACCCGGGATTGACGCCCGTTCCGAGACAGGCCACGCCGTTTTCGCGGCAAACCTTGTCGATCTCCTCCGCCTCGACCGGATGCCGGACCCACGGGTAAGAGAGTTCCTCGCAGGTGGTAACCATGGGCAGCTTGTGTTCGGCCACCTCCCGGATGGTCGGTAAAATTTTGCGGACCGAGGAAACCGTGGTGATCACGGCGGCGTCCACGTTTTCCCCCGCGGCGGTCAGGGCTTCGGCGATGGTTCCCGATACGGCGAAATCCGGAGAACCACCCTCCACCAAGTCGTCCAGTTTTTTACCCGCAAGGTCGGGGTTCAAATCCACCACCCCGACCAAGGCGAGATTGGGACGCTCCAAAATGAACTTCGCCACCTTCAACCCCAGGGGGCCGGCGCCTATTAATATCACTCGATGCATGTTTTCCATGGTAATAGCTTCCTCTTTCGGACCGGTTCATCCGATGCGAACCGATCGTTGCCGATTACAAAGCATTCTCCATGCCAAACCCGGCCAAGACAAGCGAGGCCAGCCGCTCCAGCGCGCTTTTTGGCATGAATAAGCCGGGAAACGCCAAACTATTCCCCGAACTTACAACGTTTGCCTCCGAGGACTGTGCTTCATTCGCGGCTTTACCGTTGTCAAAAAATCAACACAGTTGACGATTAAACAACATTCAAATATCTTAAAAATCGGCGGTTCACCCGTCGGCCCGCCGCAGGTTTCAATAACGCAACTGGTAGCATGACAGATTTTTCCGATAAAAAGAATATTCTCATCGTGGATGACATTCCGGCCTTTTGCCGCCAGTTGCGGCAAATGCTGAACCGCGAAACCCATGCAGCGCGGGTGTGCACCGACCCGGCCAAGGTCCCCGCCATGCTGGAGAAAAGGCCGTATCATTTGGTGATTACCACGTTGGTGATGAAAAAGATGGCCGGTTTCGACCTGATCCGGAAAATTCGCGGTAGCGGTCATTCGGTGCCGATCATGTTGATCACCGGTCACGGCAGCCGGGAATCGGCCATCGAAGCCCAGCGGCTCGGCGTTTCGGATTATCTCTACAAACCGGTGGCTCCCCGGGAATTGATCGCGCGGGTGGAGAAAGTTCTCGGCCAAAACGGGTCCGAAGTTGAGCGGATGGCCTCCTTCAAGCTGGACAAGCTGGTTTCCAACGACCCGGCCATGAAATCGATCTTCGACATGGTGGAGGCCATCGCCATCAGCAACAGCCGGGTTCTCATCCTCGGGGAAACCGGCACCGGCAAACAATTGATCGCCCAAGCCATTCATTCCCTCAGTCCCCGAAAAAACGAACCGTTTATCGAAATCAACTGCGCGGCCATTCCGGGAAACTTGCTGGAAAGCGAATTCTTCGGGCACGAACGCGGCTCCTTCACCGGCGCGGTGGACCAGCGGATCGGCCGCTTTGAGGAAGCGGGCGGAGGCACCATTTTCCTGGATGAAATCGGGGAAATCGATTACGCCCTGCAAGCGAAACTGTTGCGGGTTTTGGAAGACGGCGTTTTCAGCCGCGTTGGCGGCTCCCGCATGCTGCGTTCCCGCGCCCGCGTGATCGCCGCCACCAACCGGGATTTGCGCGTCGCCTCCCAGAAAGGGGATTTCCGGGCCGACCTGTTTTACCGCCTGCACGTCATTTCCCTCCGTCTCCCGCCCTTGCGGGACCGGTTGGCCGACCTTCCTCTCCTCACAAGGTATTTCCAAGACAAATACCTGCCTCCGGGGCATCACTTGGAATTCAGCCAAGGGGCTTTTAAGGTCATGCGAGACTATGGCTGGCCGGGGAACGTCCGCGAGCTGGAACATCTGGTGGAGCGTTTGTGCGTGATGCATCCGGGAAAATTGGTGCGTGAGGAGGAACTTCCCGATTACTTCCGCCAACCGGGTTCATTGAGTGGCCAATCCGCGCCGGAACACCTCTCATTCCGGGAGGCGGTCAATGACTTTGAAAAACGCTACTTGGAAAAAGCCCTCGACCTGCATCACGGCAACATGGCGGCCGCCGCCCGCCACGCCCGCATGGACCGGGCGCAGTTTTTCCGCCTGGCCCGCCGCCACGGTCTTGATACCAAACGCCCGCGCCGGGCCGCCGGTTGAGCCCGACCCGCCTTTTCACAGCGCGGCTTCCAGTCGCCGGACTTGGCGGGTCACTTCCTCCCGCCGCGGATCGGTGGGCGGCGCGATTTGCAGGAAGCGCCGGTAATACCGCAGAGCATTGGATTGGGAAAACGCGCCGTGATTGTAGGCGCGGGCCAATTCCAGCGTGATTTCATAACTCGATGGGAACATGGCCAGCACCCGCTCCAACTCCGACAAGTATACGCGCATCGGCTGGGTTTCGCGGGCGGCGTTGAGGTAATGCAGGTGGTAATCCTCCCGCGAAGGATTGCGGCGGATGGCCTCCAGCGCGGTGGACTCCGCCTCGCTGGAGCGTCCCGCCTGCAGCAAAACCCGCGACAGTTCATACCAGAGGGAAGCACGGTCCGCATCGAGGCTGATCGCCTCCCAATACTCCCGCAGGGCATCGTCCCACGCCCGCGCCCGCTGGAATTGCCGGGCCCGCTGCAACTTGGCGGCCACCCGTTCCTCCACCGTCGGCTCACGGGTGGCCTCCTCCATCTCCCGCTCCAGCAAAGCAAGCGCTTCCTCTCTCGCGCGCCGGGCTTCTTCTTCGGCCAACCGCTCGGTTTCCAACCGCAGGGCTTCCTCCTCCTCCATCGCGAGCCGCTCGGCTTCCCGCCGCTCCGCCTCGGCCGCACGCTCCGCCGCCAGGCGCGCGCGCTCCTCCCCGGCCGCGCGCCATTCCCGAAATTCATCACGGGCCTGGGCATAAGGCGGTTCGTCCAAGCGGCCCGGGAACCGCTCCTCAATTTCATCCATGCGGGCCAAAGCCGACTCCCGGTCGTCTTCCTCCAAGTCGATGATCAACAGGCCGAGCCAGGCCTCCGCCGGACCGGGCGGATCCAATTCCCGCGCCTGCCGAAACCATTGGCCGGCTTGGGCGAGGTTGCCGAGTTGCAAAAACAATTCTCCAAGGGTCACCGCGGTATCGGCGGAGGGACGAAGGCGGTGCACCTGCAAAAACGCGTCGGTGGCGGCCCGGTGGTGCCCGCGGGCGCGCTCAACCCGCCCGAGCGCCTGCCAACCGGTCACGTCGTCAAAGCGGCCCACAACGTATTGCCGGTATTGATCGGCGGCGGCCTCCAGATTGCCGGCCTCCTCATGGGAACGCGCGGCGAACAGCGGCAAATCGGGCCGCCGGGGATCGGCGCCGGCCGCGGCGGTAAAGGCTTCGGCGGCCTCGGCGTGGCGCCCGGCCTCCGCGAAGGCGAATCCAAGCGCCTCCAACACCCGCGGGTCATCGGGCCGTTCCCCGCGCAGGGTTTCCAGAAGAGCGAGGCCCGACGACACTTCTCCGGCGGTAATCTTTTGGTTCGCCTCCTCAAACTTTTCCTCAAATACCTTGTCAGGGTCGGTGCAACCGGCAAACAAGGACATGACCAGCATGCCCGGCCAAACCAGTTTATGGGACAATTTACGAAACACCACCCAAGCACGCATCATTCAATGATTTTCCGACTCAAAAGCCCTGTCAAGCGCGCAACCGTCCTGCTCGCGGTTCTCACGGCGGTTTTCGCCGCGCCGTTGTGGTCGGCCGGGGAGACCCCGGACGGGCCGGTGATTTGGGAAACCGCGTTGCCCGCGTCGGAGGAAACTTACCACGAAGCGGTGGAAACCTTGCTGCGCGCGGTCGAGACGGAACGGGGCTCCCTCCTGCGTCCGGGCGAGCGGGGAAAAGCCGCCCTGAAGATTTACACCGGGTCCGGTCCGGGCCTCGCCACGCCCAAGCCGCTGGTGCGGGCTGTTATTCACGGCCTGCGGGAACGGGGTTTTGAAAAGGAGAACATTGTGCTGCTTGACCTCAACGAACACCGGCTGCGCCGCAGCGGTTTTCTGCCGCCCCTTTCCGATGGCCGCGATGATTTCGAAGGGCATCCGGTCTGGGTTCTCGATCGGGGCGAACACTTTCACCCCGACTGGTATTACGACAGCCCCTTGCCCCCGCGCAACGAGCCCGGCTTCACCCCGGAACGGCGGATTCCCGGTTTCGGGGAAGACCGGGCGGACGACCGCAAAAGCCACTTGGCCGCCCCGCTGATCCTCGATGTCGATTTTTGGATCAACCTGCCGATGTTCAGCGATCACCGCCAATTGGGACTGAACGGAGCGCTGGTCAACGCCTCCCTTTCCAACGCGGGCAACACCCTCCGTTTTTTCAACAGCTCGACCACCGGCCCGGCCGCCGTGGCCGAGATCGCCGCCATTCCGGAATTGCGGGAGCGCTGGGCCCTGACCCTCGCCTCGCTGGAACGCGTCCAGTTTATTGGCGGCCCCGTCTTCAATTCCCTCTACACCACCGGCGAACCGGTCTTGGTCGCCACCCTCGACCCGGTCCTGCTCGACGCGCGGGTCCTGCAAATGATCAACCAAGCCAGGGAAAACCGAAACTTTTCTCCGCTCGATTCCGACCTGCCCATGCTCGACTACGCCCAACAGGTCGGTCTCGGCAGCAGAATTTTCACCATGGATCGAAAAATCCGGCTTGATTCCCAAGGGCTTGACCAACAGGTTCGATAAACGAGACCGCCAAAACCGTCCGTATTTGTCATGACACTCGAGTCCTATTTTCCAGTTCTGGTGCAAATGCTCCTCGCGGGGAGCCTCGCCGCCGTGATCATTGTGGCCAGCGTGGTTTTCGGCCAGCGCGCAAAGTCCAACACCATCAGCGACAGCGCTTACGAATGCGGCATCGTACCGCTTGCGGGTCAGGAAAAGGTGCGCTTTTCGGTGAAATTTTTCATCGTTGCCATGCTGTTCATCCTGTTCGACGTGGAAATTGTTTTCCTCATCCCCTGGGTGCTGGTCTACCGCGACTTTTTGTCAGCCAACATTCCGATTGTGCTGCCGGTTTTCTTTTTCCTGTTCCTGCTGGTTCTCGGTTTGCTTTACGAAATGAAGAAGGGCGCGTTGGAATGGGAAAAATAATCACGCCGATTTCCAACTCCCAACACGCCGTGCGGACCGGGCGGCCGCCGGAATAAGTCATGCGCCTGGACAAGTTCATCATCCGAAGCCGGGTCATCGACCTGCAGAGCACCGATCTGAAAGGCGCTTTGGAGGAGTTGCTCAGCGTCTCCGTGAGCCGGTTCAAGGATTTGGACAAAACCCAGTTGCTTGAAGCCTTGATGCGGCGCGAGGATCAAATGACGACCTATCTCGGCAACGGCGTGGCCCTCCCCCACATCCGCATCAAAATGCCCCGCCGCTACATTTTCGCGGTTGGCCGCAGCGAAAACGGGCTGAATTACGACGGATTCGGTGAAAACGAAAAAGTCCGCCTGATTTTCCTGCTCGTCGCCGGCGAGGGCGAAAAGGATTACCTTCAGGTTCTCGCCTCCATCGCCCGCTTGGTGAAGGACAAGGATTTGGTGGACGACTTGGTGGGGGCCAACAATCTGGACGTGATGTACGACCGGTTGGTCTCCGGAGTCGGCGGAGCGGTGGCGCGTCCGGTCGAGGCGGAGAAAAACCGGACCAACAAACTGATTTTCCGCCAAGCGGAAAAAATCGCCCGCGGCACCAACTGTTCGGCCCTGTTGATTTTCGGCGACACCCTCACCTCCGGCATGGAGGTCGCCAAATATTTTCCGAAATTCCGCACCATCCTGATCACCCGCACCTCCTCGGAACTTTCGGTGGAGCACAAACAGATCATTGCCACCATTCAGGTGCGCACCTTCTCACGGCAGCGGCTCTCGCAGTTGCGCAGCTCCGTGTTGGTCGGCCTGACCCGCGGCCTGATCCGTTTCACCGACCGGCTTTGCTGCGTGGGTGGGATTTCAGGAAGCAACCAGTTCGACACCATCGTGGTCCTCGATGTCGAAAAAGAATTTCAGGTTCTCTTCAACGAGCAATCCGACATCCTTCCCTCCGACGTGAAACCGGAGGTGCTGGAACGGGTGTTGGCGGTGGCCACCGAACTGGCCGTGGAAGGCCGCGAGGGCCGCCCGGTCGGTTCGCTTTTCGTGCTGGGCGAAGCCGAAAAGGTCACCTCCATGACCAAGCCATTGGTCATGAATCCATTTTTTGGTTACAAAGAGGAGGACCGCAACATCATGAATCCCTTCATGGACGAAACCATCAAGGAGTATTCGTGCATGGACGGAGCGTTTGTCATCCGCGGGGACGGAGTGGTCGTGTCAGCCGGCAGCCTTCTGCACGCGCCGGATTACTACCACGCGCTGCCGAGCGGCCTTGGCTCACGCCACGCCGCCGCCGCCGCCATCTCCCTGGCGTGCGACTGCATTTCCATCGTGATCTCCTCCAGCACCGGCCAAGTCACCCTCTTTCGGCGCGGCGTCCGCCTCCCCTTGATTGAGAAAGGCATGGGCGGCGGCTACTGAGACCCCGGCGGTCGCGATCAATCATTGGTTTCCATCAACCGCCAAACCACCCCGAGGCGGTCGAGTTGTTCGAGAAACAGCGAAGGCGGCGCGGGATCCATGCGGTGGATGGCTAGGGTTTCGGGCGTTACCTCGATATCAAAATCGGTTTTCGGCAGACTCATTCGGCAGCGGGAGCAATCCGGCGGATATTCCAGCGACCATTCTTCCTCCAAATCCCGCTCCTCCACCCGGTCAATCCAATCCTCCACCGCAATTGCGGACGGAGGCCTGAACTCCAACCGGTGAAACATGGACCGGAACACTTGGTTAAACCCCTCATGCCGGAACACCTCTTCGTCACGCACCCGGGAGAGGGTTTTGCGAATGACGAAAGAAGAGGCGTCCTCCCCTCCCGAGGCCATGGCCACCGATAATTCGAAATCTTTTGCCGCCAGCACGCCGGTCAGGCCGTCCCGCGAGAACTCCAAATCCCTGCGCTTGTAACCCATGGCCGGGCGGATTTCCGCAAACAACGCCTCCCCGATCCGCTGGATTTCCGCTTCGCCAAGACGCGGCGGTGGCGAAACCGGCCCGGTGCGCAAACCGGAAGGCTTTTGGTAGCCGGGCAGGTTTTTCCACAGACCGTTGGTCTCACCAACCAAACTCAAGTTGGGCAAAATGCTTTTCAACATCCCCCGAGTTTGCCAGCAAGTCCGCGCCGGAAGCAACCCGTTCCCAATTCTTTGGTTCCCCTCAACGCGCTTGCAACCGGGTCGGGGCGCTGAGATTGCCAACCTTGTCCACCGCGACCACCGCCATTTCGGTGATGCCGTCGCGGGGGTGGAAGCGCAACTCGCGGCCCGCCGCGGGCGGAACGATATCCCACTCCCATTCACCGTCTCGTTTGGTATGGATGACCCAGTTGCGGATTTCCTTATCGCAACCCGGCTGCCAGGAAACCGTGCGCGTGCGCGACCAAAAGGTCCCACGCTGGGAAACCACCGGGGCTTCGGGCGCGGAGGCGTCCAGCCAAGGGGAAGCGGGCACGAGAGCCGGACGGCGGTAAACCCCCTCGGTGAGAAGGTCGGCGAGGTTTTGACGGTTTTGCAACAGGGCTATCATGCTGAAATGCACGTTCCCGGTAGCCCCCTCCTGCTCCCGGGTAACAATGACTTGATTCACGATCTCCTGAGGATCCCAGCCGCCGTCGCGCTGGACGCGGCTGGTGAAGTTGCCCGGCCACATGTGGCGGTTTTCATGATTTTCCCCAACCCACCATTCAAGCAGACGCGGATAGGCCTGGGCGGTTTGTTCAATCGGCCAGTAAAGTTGCGGGGTGTAGTAATCAACCCAGCCTTTGTTGAGCCAAAGACGGGCGTCGGCATACAGGTGCTCGTATTGGTCGAGTCCGGTAATCCCTTCCGGATAACCGGGCCGCCAAATGCCGAAGGGACTGATTCCGACTTTCACGGTCGGGTCCTCTTCTTTGACCTCATTATAAAACCGTTCCACGAAATCATTCACATGGGACCGGCGCCAGTCGGACCGGGACATATCACCTCCGTCAGCCAGGTAGGCTTCCCACAGATCGTCGTCGGGAAAATCGGCGCCGTCGCCATACGATTTATAGGGGTAGAAATAATCATCAATGTGCACCCCGTCCACATTGTAGCGGCGGACCACGTCGAGAATGACGTCGAGCGTGTGGCGCTTCGTCCCCTCCGCCGCCGGATCCATCCACAGGTAGTTGCCATATTCGCGCACGATTTCGCGTTTGGTGTGCCAGACGTGGTCCTCGGGAAGCTCGGTCCGGTGGCTCGGGTGTTTCGCACGGTAGGGATTGAACCAGACATGGAGTTCCATGCCGCGGGCATGGGATTCGCGGATCATGAATTCCAGCGGATCGTAAAACGGGTCGGGGGCGCGACCGGCTTGGCCGGTGAGAAATTCCGACCAAGGCTCCAGCTCGGAAGCATAAAGGGCGTCGGCCATTGGGCGGATTTGGAAAATAATGGCATTGAGGTTAATCGCCTCGGCCTTGTCCAGAATGGCGAGCAACTCTTCTTTTTGCTTTTCGGTGGAGAGATTCCGGTTGGAAGGCCAATCGATATTGGCCACGGTGGCTACCCAGGCCGCGCGAAACTCGCGGGGCGGTTCGGGCAAAATTTCGGCCCGCGCCATGCCGGAAACCAGCAGGCAGGCCGTGAAGAGGCTGATCGCGCCATTCATTGTGGTGAAGAACCGTTTTATTTTCATAATTGGGAATGATTGAAAGTTATGCCCCGGAGGAGCGGGTTTTTGTGAACTAAAAATTGAAACTACCGGATAACGCATTTTCCACCGTCCAAACGGGTGCTGACAAATATAACCGGAATAAAATCCGGTGCTTTAGTCAAACACCACCGTTTTGCGACCGTAAACGAGAATGCGGTTCTCCAAATGCCATGCGACCGCCTGCGAAAGAACAAGTTTCTCCAAATCGCGTCCTTTGCGAACCAAATCCGCAACTCCATGCCGATGGGTCACGCGGGTGACGTCCTGGTGGATGATCGGACCGTCATCAAGAATTTCGGTGGCATAATGAGCGGTGGCGCCGATCAGTTTTACCCCCCGGGCATGCGCTTGGTGGTGGGGTCGGCCACCGGCGAAAGCGGGCAGAAAGGAATGGTGAATATTGATCACCGGACACCCGAGCTTTTCCAAAAAACCGGCGGAAAGAATCCGCATGTAACGGGCCATGACCACCAGGGAAACCCCGTGCCGGTGAAAAACCTCCAACTGGCTTTCCTCGGCGGTGGAGGCGGAATCCCCGTCAACCGGAATATGCTCATAGGGCAACCCGTAATGCTCCGCCTCGGCGCGGAGGTTTTCATGATTTGAAACGACGCAAGCGACGTCTCCCCGCAATTCCCCGGCTTTCCAGCGCAAAATCAGGTCGTGAAAACAATGGTCAAACTTGGAAACCATTAGCCCGACCCGGGGGCGTTCATCCGAACGGCCAACCACCGTCCGCATGCCAAGTGAACGGGCGAACTCCGCAAACGCCACCCCCTCCGCGGCCGAATCGCCGACGGGAGGACTCCATTCCAACCGCTGAAAAAACACCTCCTCTTCATGATCGCGGTGCTGGTCGGCATGGATGATGTTGCCGCCGCGACCGTAAATCCAGCCGGAGATTTTCGCCACGATCCCCGGACAGTCGGGACCGGAGAGGAGGCCGACCAGAGTGGGAGCGGCGGATCGACTCATGACTTGCCCGAATCCAAATTGGAATAGTGCCGCTGAATCGAGCAAACCGCGATTCCCTTGTCCTTGAGCGCTTTGATTCCCTGAATGGCCGCGAAACTGGCTGTCATGGAAGTCATGATACAGATGTTTTGGGCCACCGCCACGGTCCGGATTTTGTTCTCATCAAGCAACGGAATCATACCGGACGGGGTGTTGATAATCATCTGGATTTGCCCGTTTTTCATCATGTCCACCACGTTGGGACGGCCCTCGTCGAGCTTGAACAGCCGGTTTACCGGCAGGCCGTGGTGGGTGAGAACTTCGGCGGTGCCGCTGGTGGAGTAAATGGAAAACCCGAGCTTGACCAGCTCGCGGGCCACCTCCACCGCCTTGGATTTGTCGCGGTCCTTCACGCTGAGGAAAATGTTGCCCTCCAGCGGAAGGGCCGGTTTCGCCGCCATCTGGGTTTTGGCGAAAGCGATCCCCAAATCGGCGTCAATGCCCATCACCTCGCCGGTGCTGCGCATTTCCGGACCGAGGGAAACCGAGGCGCCGGGAAAACGGCCAAAGGGAAAAACCGCCTCTTTGACACTCCAAAACGGGGGAATGATTTCTTCGGTGAACCCGAGTTCCCCCAAGGTCGCGCCGGCCATCACGCGGGCGGCGTGCTTGGCCAGCGGCACGCCGATGGCCTTCGAGATAAACGGAACCGTGCGGGAAGCGCGCGGGTTGACCTCCAGGATGTAGAGTTCGTCATCCTTGATCGCGAACTGGATGTTCATCAGCCCGACCACTTTTAATTCCCGCGCAAGCGCCTTGCTGGCCTCGCGCACGCGGTCGAGCATCTCGTCGCCCAAGGTGTGCGGAGGCATCACCATGGCGGCATCGCCGCTGTGAACCCCGGCAAATTCGATATGCTCGAGCATCCCGCCCACCACCGCGATGGTTCCATCGGAAATACAATCGACATCCAGCTCGATGGCGTCTTCCAAAAATTTGTCGATCAAAACCGGCTTGTCGGGCGAGGCGTCAAACGCCTCCCGCACCACCGCTTTCAGTTCCTCCATGCGGTAAACCGTGAACATGCCCCGCCCGCCGAGCACAAAGGAAGGGCGCAACAACACCGGAAACCCGATCTCCTCCGCGCGGGCGCAGGCTTCATCCTCGGTCATGGCGGTGCTGTTTTCGGGCTGGCGCAGGTCGAGTTTACGCAAGACATCGGTGAACAGTTTGCGGTCTTCCGCCCGGTCGATGCTTTCCGGGGTGGTCCCAATGATGTTAACCCCGTGTTCTTTCAGCTCGGTGGCGAGATTCAGCGGGGTTTGCCCGCCGAACTGCACGATCGCCCCGTGGCACTCCTCCTGTCGATAGATTTCCAATACATGCTCAAGGGTCAACGGCTCGAAATAGAGACGGTCGGACGTGTCGTAGTCGGTGGATACGGTCTCCGGATTGGAATTGACCATGACGGTTTCGAACCCGGCGTCCCGCAGCGCGAAGGAAGCGTGCACGCAGCAGTAATCGAATTCGATCCCCTGCCCGATCCGGTTCGGGCCTCCACCGAGAATCATGATTTTTTTCCGGTCGGATTTCATGACCTCGTTCTCCGTGCCAAAGCTGGAGTAATAATACGGCGTGAAGGCCTCGAACTCCGCCGCGCAAGTGTCCACCAGGCGAAAGTTCGCCTTGATATCCAATTCCTCCCGCCGTTTGCGGACCGCATCCATATCGCTTTTCAACAAATGGGCGAGTTGCACGTCGCTGAATCCCGAGCGTTTGGCCCTCCGCAATTCGAATTCGGAAATGCCCTCCAGCGTCTGCCCCTTCAATTCCTCCTCGCGGGTGTGCAGTTCGTAAAGCTGTTCCAAAAACCACGGGTCGATGGCGGTGAGATCAAACACCTGTTTGGTGCTTAAACCGGCCTTGAAGGCGTAACGGATGTAAAAAATCCGCTCCGCGTTGGGCCGGCTGAGGCGCGACTTGATGGTGGAAAGGTCGGGCAAATCGTCCCCGCAATATTTTCCGCCCCCGCCGAATCCGCGCGCACCGACTTCCAGCGAACGGATCGCTTTTTGAAAAGATTCCTTAAAAGTCCGCCCGATGGCCATCGCCTCCCCGACCGATTTCATGGAGGAGGTCAGCGTCGTGTCCGTTCCGGGAAATTTTTCGAAGGTGAAACGGGGGATTTTGGTCACCACGTAGTCAATGGTCGGCTCGAAACTGGCCGGGGTCTCGCGGGTGATGTCATTTTGAATTTCGTCCAGCGTGTAGCCAACGGCAAGCTTGGCCGCGATTTTGGCGATCGGAAACCCGGTGGCCTTGGACGCGAGGGCGGAACTGCGGGATACCCGTGGATTCATTTCGATCACCACCAAACGCCCGGTTTGAGGATCGACGGAAAATTGGATGTTGCTCCCTCCGGTCTCGACCCCGATCTCGCGGATGACGGCGAAGGAGGCGTCCCGCATGAGTTGGTACTCTTTGTCGGTCAATGTCATGGCGGGAGCCACGGTGATGGAGTCGCCCGTGTGGATGCCCATCGGGTCGAAATTCTCGATGGAGCAGATCACCACGCACTGGTCCTTGTGGTCCCGCATCACCTCCATTTCGTATTCTTTCCAGCCGCGCAGACATTCTTCGATCAGGACTTCGTGCACCGGAGACAAATCGAGGCCGTGGGCGACAATTTGTTCAAACTCCTCGACATTGTAAGCGATGCCACCGCCGGAACCGCCCATGGTGTAGCTCGGGCGGATGATCAGAGGATAATCGCCGATTTGTTCCGCCGCCTTGCGGGCCTCATCCATGCTTTTCACGGTGGCCGAGCTGGCGACATCAAGCCCGATCTTGCGCATGGCGTTCTTGAACAACTCGCGGTCCTCTCCTTTCCGGATCGCGTCCACCCGCGCTCCAATCATCTCGACTCCGTATTTGTCGAGTATCCCGGCCTCAAACAATTCCAGGGAAAGGTTGAGGGCCGTTTGACCGCCCAACGTCGGCAGCAGGGCGTCGGGGCGTTCCGTCTCAATAATTTTCGTCACCACCTCGCAGGTCAGCGGCTCGATGTAGGTCACGTCGGCAAAATCCGGATCGGTCATGATGGTGGCCGGATTGCTGTTGACCAGGATGACGCGAAAACCCTCCTCGCGGAGAGCCTTGCACGCTTGCGTGCCGCTGTAGTCGAACTCGCAGGCTTGTCCGATAATAATGGGACCTGACCCGATGATAAGGATGCTCTTGATGTCGTCGCGTTTTGGCATGGGAAATGTGGCGGCAAGTCTTTGGAAAAGACCGGGCGCGCCGCAAGGCAGAAATCCCCCTTTCGCGAAGTAGCGGAGGACCTGCCGCTGCGGCGGGGCGAAAAGTAGCTGCCAGACCTTCCGCCTATCGGCGAGACATGCTTGGTCGGCAGTTTGGTGCGGCGGGTCGGCGGGTCCACTCCATTCAGGACAGCGACCGGGGCGGACGGAGCACGATCTCCTCCAGCACGGCGCGGGGGGAAGCCCTCAACACCGCCAAAACGGCGGCGGCCACTTCCCCGGGCGGCATAAGGCACGATGCCGGCACCCCGCTTCCCTCCCAGGACGCGGTGTCGGTGGGCCCGGGCAAAACACCCGCCACCCGAATCCCGTGGGGCCGCAGTTCTTCACGCATTCCTTTGGTCAAGGCCAGCAACCCGGATTTGGCCACACTGTAGGCCAAGGTGCCCGGCCGGGCCCCGAGCGCGTCGGTGGAAATGATATTCACCACCAACCCGGATCCGCGTGAAACCATGTCGGGCAAGAATGCGCCCGTCACCAAAAACGCCCCCCGCAAATTGACCGCCATTTGCCGGTCAAAGTGCGCCACGGTCATGTCCAGCAACGGCGCCGGTTCAAATTCACCGGCGTTGTTGATCAACACGGCGGGCGTTCCATGTTTTTCCCGCACCGCCCCCGCCATCCCGGCAACCGACGCCTCCGAGGCGATGTCCACCGGGTAAACCGCCGCCTCCACCCCGGCCCCGCGGCACGCGACCGCCGTGGCTTCGAGTTTCTCCCGCGTCCGTCCCGCCAGCAACAGGGGTGAAAACCCCGACGCGGCCGCCGCCTCCGCGATGGCCGCGCCGATACCGCTGCCCGCCCCCGTGATCAATACCGGACCGTTGTTCATTCGTTCGAATTCCGCCATGAACTCCGGTATTCCAAAAAACATTTCCCATGGCCAGCCACTTTCCCCGCTTGCGGAAACGTCTCCGGGGCAGTACCGTGGACATCATGACAAATCAACCACGGAAACCCGGGCCGCCTCCCCGCCCGAATCCCTCCCCGGCCAAACCGGTTCCGGAGGAGAACCAAGAAAACATCGCCCTCGAGGCTTCCCGCCGGGGCTCGCCCGGCGTGCGATTGGCCGCGTGGATTGCGGCCTTCGTCATTCTGGTCGGCGTTTTGGCGTGGGCGCTCGCCCGCGGATGACGGGCGGGTTTATTATTGAACCCCCTCTCCTTACAGCCTGTCTTACCCACTCATATGAACACCATGAAAATGATTTTACCCATCCGCATCGCCGCGGCCGCTCTTTTGCTGGCCGGACCCGCCGTCATGGCCTCCGAAACCCGGCGGGATCAAATTCTCACCGTCAGCGCCCAGGGTCTTGAACGCATTCCCGCCACCGTTGCCGTCATCCGCCTGGCGGTCGAGGAACGGGGCGCCAATCCGGAAGAAGCCCGCGCGGCCATGGCCCGGCGCACGGGTCCCTTGCTGGAATTTTTGCGCGGACAACCCGTGAACCAGCTCGAAACTTCCACCGTCCGCATCCAGCCGATCCATGATTACAGCCGCAACCGCGCCGAAATCGTCGGGTATCAGGCCGTCACCGCCGTCACCTTTCGGGCGGCGGCCGAGTTGGCGGGCGCGTTGATTGACCAATCGCTGGCCGAGGGCGCCAACCAGTTGCAGGATCTTCGGTTCACCGCCGGAGAGGAATCGCGGGAAGAAGCCCGCCGCTCCGCCCTGCGGCAAGCCGCCCGGCTCGCGCGGGAACGGGCCGCCGCCGTCATGGAGGAACTCGGCTTGGAGGAAGGCCGGGTGGTCCGCGTTCAAATCGGCGCCGATGCCGAGGGGCCGGTCTATCCCATGCGCCAATTGGAAATGATGCGGGCCACCGCCGACGCCTCCCCCTCCACCGAAGTGGAAGCCGGCGACGAGGAGGTGACCGCGCGGGTTTCCCTCGACATCTCCTACCGCAGCCGCTGAACCATGGAACGCGGACACCCCGAGGAGTGGCTCGACATTGTTGATGACAACGACCAACCGGTCGGGCGCGCCTTGCGCGGGGACATCCACCGCGACCATTTGCCGCACCGGGCCGCCCATCTCATGGTGAGGGATGGCGACGGCCGCTTTCTCCTGCAGAAACGGAGCGCCAGCCGCCCGACCCATCCCGGTCTCTGGGATTGTTCCGCCGCCGGACACGTTCTTTCCGGAGACTCCTACGAGGAGACCATCCACCGCGAAGCCGCGGAGGAAATCGGGCTCGCCCTGGAAAGCCCGCCACCCGTTCTTCATTTGGAGCCGACCGAAGAAACCGGATGGGAGTGGATTGGTTTTTTTGCCGTCAGGGTGGAGAACGACATTGCGTTGAAACCGGACCCGGTGGAGGTGGCGGCAGTGGCCTGGTGGACGGAAAAGGAGTTGATCGAAGCCCTTGTCTCCAGACCCGAAGAGTTCACCCCCGCATTCCAAATTCTCTTTTTCCTATGGCGGGAAACCGGGTTTGTGTTGCCGGAAATGCACCAGGATGACTGGCACACCATCGCTTGGGGAAACGCCAACCAATTGCATGTCCAACGCTCCATGCTGGAGGGCGCGGGGTTTGAGGCTCATGTGGTGGAGGATCAGCACTGGCTCGTCGGGTCCGGTTCCTCCGGCTTTTTCAGTCGGCGCGACCCCGTCACCACCTGCTTGGTGGTGCCCCGGGAGTCATTGTGCGAAGCCGTGGCCTTGCTCTACCTGAGCCGTCCGGAAACCGACGGCGAATAAACCGTAAAAATCCATCCGCGTTGGCCAATTCCGCCAAACCGCCTTGTCCAAACCGGTAAAAGGAACAAGCTTACTATCATGAACACGGTCATCCGGATTTTTTCCCTGGCATTTCTGATGACGGGATCGATTTGCCTGCAAGCGGCGGAGCCCGTTGATCCGGAAACGTTGCCGGGAACTTGGATCGAAAGGGATGACGGCCGGTTTCTGCGCTTGGTCATCGAGGAGAATCAGGTTGAACTCCATTTTTACGACAAAACCAAACAAGTGGAAAAACCCGATCCGCTTCGCGCGACCATCCGTTTTCGCCACCCCGTGCGCGCTCCGGAAACCCTGACCTTGATCCCGGACCGCTCGAAACCTTTCCTGACCCACCCCCGCTACATCCGTCCGCCGTTCACGTTTCACACCATTGTCATGCTGATCTTCGAAGAAGACGCCGAACCCGCCGAAAGCTATCCGCTCTTTTTCCGACAAGAGATCACCCCCGAATCCTCCCGCGTCACCGGCGAGCAACGAACCGTCCCGAACTCCTGATTGTTGTTGGTCTCATGGAGGATGGCGGGCGAAACGTTTACAGTCTGTTGGCCGACACGGCGCTGATCACGCATTTCGCCTTCGTCATCTTCATCATCGCCGGCTTGCTGCTCACGCTGCTTGGCGGGGTTCTGGGTTGGCGGTGGGTGCGCAATCCCTGGTTCCGGTTTGCCCATTTGGGCGGCATCGCGGTGGTCATTGCGCAGGCATGGCTCGGAATCGTCTGTCCTTTGACAACCTTGGAAATGCACTGGCGCGGTTTGGCCGGACAGTCCACCTACGACGGCTCGTTCATTGCGCATTGGCTGCACAGGCTGCTCTATTTCGAAGCCGAAAATTGGGTGTTCGCGGTCGCCTACACGCTATTCGGCCTGTGTGTCCTCGCGGCCTGGCTGACCTTCCCGCCGCGAAATTTTCGAAGAACCGGCAGGTAAGCGGCCACCAAACCGGAAACCTCTTCCTCAAGAACCGGTTTTTGCGGGGGGAAGGTTTTCAACTATCTCCAAATCGTAGCCATCGAGGGCCACCACGTTCCGCGGGTGGGTGGTGAGCAAACGGATTTTTTTCAACCCAAGGGCCGAGAGAATTTGGGCTCCTATGCCGTAATTCCGAAAGTCCATGCCTCCCGGGGCGTTTTTTTTGTCGGTTTCCCCGGCCAGGGTTTTCAGGGCGGCAGGCAACCCGCCGTCGGGTTGGCCAATGTAGAGGACCACTCCCCGGCCCTCCGCGGCCACGGCGCGAAAGGAAGCGGACAAGGTTTCGTGGCTGTTCCACGGCCGCCCCCGGAAAACATCGCTGAGCAGGTTTTCGCTCTGCACGCGCGCCAAAATGGGAGTGGCGTCCAATTTCCCCATGGTGAAAGCCAAGTGGTGTCGGCCGTCCACCCGGCTTTGAAAAACCCGCAAGTCAAACCGCCCGAATTCCGAGTCGAACGGAACGGTTTTGACCAACTCGACCAGTTTCTCCCGCTTGTGGCGGTATTCGATGAGATCGGCAATCGATATCATCGGCAGGGAAAAGGCTTTTTTAAAAGCCCTCAAATCCGGGAGCCTGGCCAACGAGCCGTCCTCGTTGAGGATTTCGCACAACACCCCGACCGGTGGAAGACCGGCCAGCATGGCCAGATCGGCCGAGGCCTCGGTGTGTCCCGCCCGTTGTAGGACACCGCCCGGCTTGGCCCGCAAGGGAAAGACATGGCCGGGGGAAACCAGATCATCCGGCCGGGAGTCGCTGCTGGCCAGCGCGCGGATGGTGAGCGCCCTGTCAAAGGCGCTGATGCCGGTGGTGATTCCGTCGGCGGCATCCACCGAAACCGCGAAATCGGTCTGGTGGGGTTCCCGGTTTTCCGGAACCATGGGGCCGAGACCGAGCTTGCGCAAATGGTGGCCGGGCGCGGCCACGCAAATCAAGCCCCGCGCGTGCCGGATCATCATGTTGACCGTTTCGGGAGTCGCCTTGACGGCGGCCATGACCAAATCGCCCTCGTTTTCGCGGTCCTCGTCATCCGTCACCACCACCAAGCCGCCGGCGGCAATGGTTTGGATGGCGGTCTCCACGCTGTCAAAAACCGAAGCCGGATCCCTCTCCCTCATGCCGGATTGTCATCCGCGGCCGAGGCGTCATCCCCGTCGGGCGGCAGGAGTGAAATGTTTTCGGGAAAGTTTTCGGTAATCAGATTGTGGTTACTGAACAGCAGGCGGGCAGCCGGCTGGGCTTCGACCTCGGTCCAAAAAAACCAGACGTACTCCTTCGGCTTGCCATCTACCGCGCGGCGGGCGCGCGCCTTGACCGCGTGGCGTCCCGGCCGGTCAAGGTTGAGCAAAAACTCGCCATTGGCATCGGTCCGCGCGGCCGCAACCGGTTCCGGCAAATGCTCCAAGTAATCAGCCAAGTCGGGGAAACCGGCCATCTCCTCCCGGAACGTCTCCGCCATGCCGATGGCTTCGGCCATCTCCGCGCGCGTTCTTTCCATGCGCCGCTCCAAAGCCTCAATCTCCTCCGTCCAATCGGCAACGGTGTGTTGAAGGGTCTCTTCCATCTCGGCGAGCCGGGTGGAGAGGCGGTTGTTCACCTCTTTCAGCGCCTCCCCCCACGAACGGCGCTCGGCGCGGTTCATGGAGAGCCATTTGTTTTTCCGTTCCTGAAATTCCTGGAATGCCTCCCGCGTCGGGATGCCCGGCGGCGCCTCCGGCATGCTCTCAACATTGTCGATAAAGAGTTTGTTCTGCTCGATCCGCCGCCGCAGTTCCCCGGTCCCCTCCTCGAATTGTTCGCGCAATTCCTCCGCGGCCGCCCGCACCTCCGCTTCACGGCGGCGCAAATCCATTTCCGCGGCCACCCGGAGTTGACCGAGACGGGACACTTCCGCCCGCAATTCCGCCAGTTGATCTCTCAATTCCGCCTTTCGCCCGGAAATCCGCTGATGGGTGTCATGGATAAACCGGTCGGCGGATTCTTCGTCAAAGACCCGCACCTCGACGGATCCGAGACGAAGATTGGCGCCATCGGGAAGAACCACGAAAACCTGGCCGGCCAGTTGCGGATTGGGAGACGGCTCTTGCGCACACCCCCCCGCCAGCCAAACGGCCGCCCCTGAAAAAAGCAAAGCCGACAACTTGGCGAAGGCGTTTTGGATATGAGATGTGTGAAGGCGCATGTTGCAAATTCAGGCGGTGGATGGCGACTCACCCCGAAAACCCACACTTCAAAAGGAAAGAGGCCGTGGGGTAAAGAGAAAGTTTCCCAACCATGGATCGGATCAAGGATATTACTTCAATTGATACACCCGAATGTCATCCCACCAAAGGTGGGTGCGAAACGTTCGCAAACCGAGAATGCCTTCCGGCAACGGGTCCGGATCATGCCAATCCAAGAAGGGTTTCCCATCGACCTCGAAAGTAATGGCGCCATCCCTTCTCTCGATGGCCAGCCGATGGGTGACTCCTGGTTTCACCCCCATTTCGTCGTAGGTTTCATCAACCAAATCGAATCCGGGGCAGCGCCGCAGGCGAAGCCGGGCATGGGGATGGCCCTCCGGGGTCAGGCCGGTTTCTTCCAAGCGGTCGCGCAGGAAGGTGACGATGTAGCCGTTGAGGTTGTGATAATGCCGGTAGGCTCCGTCGGCCCGGGTTTCGC